>JBASRI010000296.1:0-5198 GCA_049273755.1 Thermoanaerobaculia bacterium | reverse complement strand
GGCGGGAACCCGTGCGCGCGTTCGCGGGCGGCTCGGCGCGCCTGTGGCCGACGCTCTTCGGCTACCAATTCGTGTTCGAAGCGGAGCGGACGTGAAGGCCAGCCTCGTCATCCCCGCCTACAACGAGTCGCGCCGGATCGAAGCCTGCGTGCGGAGCGCCGCCGCGTGGGCGCGCACTCGCCCGGGAGGATTCGACTGGGAAGTCCTCCTCGTGGACGACGGCTCGGCTGACGACACGACGGCGCGCGCCCGTCGGTTCGCCGACGAGGAGCGGCTCGACCTGAAGATCCTGGGCTATGGAGAGAACCGGGGCAAGGGCGCCGCGATCCGCATGGGCGTGCTCGCGACCTCGGGCGACCTCGTGCTCGTCTCGGACACGGATCTGTCGACCCCGCTCTCGGAGTGGGTCAAGCTCGCCGATCGCCTTCCGACCCATCCGGTCATCATCGGCTCGCGCGCCCTCCAGCAGGAGCTCGTCCAGAAGCGCCAGGCCTTCTACCGCGTGCTCCTGGGCCGCGCCGGCAACAAGCTCATTCGGCTTCTCGCCGTGCCGGGGATCCAGGACACGCAGTGCGGGTTCAAGCTGTTCCGCGGCGACGAGGCCCGGGGCCTGTTCGGCGAAGCGCGCGTGAACCGCTTCGCGTGGGACGTTGAGATCTTGTACCTGGCGCGGCGGCACGGCCTCGCGATCGCCGAGGTGCCGGTCGTCTGGGTCAACTCCGAGGAGTCGAAGGTGCGCGTCGTCCGCGACGCGGTCCAGACGCTCTGGGACGTGATGCGGATCCGGTGGATGCACCGCTTCGGTCAGGCGGGGCGGGGCTCTCGCGCCGAATAGCGGACCGCGACCGCCGCCGCGACGAGCGGCGCGAGCGCCGCGGTCGTGCGTAGCAGCGTCGTCTGGATGATCCACGCCGGGCCGCGTACGGCGATGGCGGGGATGACCAGGTAGGCGGCGAGCGCACAGACCGCGAGGACGAGCAGCCGGTCGCCGGCCGGGACGCGGTCTCCGAGGACGACGAGGGCGAGCAGGAGCGCGAGGCCGGCCCAGGTCGTCCACCCGAGCAGGACCCCGGCGGCCGCGAACGAGTCCCACACCCGCTCCATCGAGAACAGGTTCCATTCGAAGTACGAAAGCGGCAGGCCGCTCCGCCACGGAATGTGAAGCGCGCGCAGCAGGAGCGCCGGCAGAAGCACCGTCAGTGCGACCCTCCATCGCCTTCCTCTCTCGACGGCGAGCGCGAGGAATGACGCCGCAACCGCAAAGAACAACCCCTCGTTCTTGGTCGCCGCGATGAAGAACGAGGCGAACGCCAGGCGGCGCGTTGCGCCAGGATCGGTCTCGTCGAGGGTGTCCACGAGCGCCGTGCCGAAGAGGAGCAGGCCGAAGGCGAGCGGCACCTCGGCCATGCCCGTCAGAAAGGCGGAGTACAGCGGCTCGAATCCGGCGACGGCCGCCGCCGCCAACGCGGCGAGCGCCGGCGACGCACCCCGTCGGCGCAGCCACCCGAAGAGAACGCAGAGCGTCGCGACCTGAAAGAGCGGGAAGAGCAGTGCCATCGCGTGGTCGTCCCAGTGTCCAGTCAGGAACGCGAGCCCCGCGTACAGGTACGGAAGGCCCAGCGGGTACTCCGGATGCGAGAACTCGGGCCCCTGTGAGAGAGGACCGCCGGAGAACAGGGACTTTCCCTTGAATCCCCAGATCGCGATGAAGTCGTTGGACCACATGGGCTCGGTCAGCGCGCGCAGGACGTAGAGCCCGACGCCGATGACGACGATCAGCCAGAGCGCGGGAGAGCTCTTCCCCGCGACCGCCGGCCGGTCGTCGGGCGGCAGCCGGAGAAGCCGGGCGACCGCCAGCAGGATGGCCGCGCGGACCAGGAAAGCGGGCCAGCCCGCGGCGAGGATCGTCACGGGAGCCGGCAGGACGAGCGTCGCGATCAGAGCGCAGCCGACCGCGAAGCTCCAACCCAGACGCTCCGCGCGAAGGCGGGCGCCGGCCGGAAACAGCGCCGCGGCGATTCCCCAGCCCGCCGTCCCGCCGAGGAGGAGGACTCCCCCGACGCGCGCGAGCGAAAGCAGAAACGCCGTCATGGCGAAAACAGGTATCCCTCGGGAAGCCGCGCGAGAACGGATAGCCCTCGGGGAGGCTGGGGCCCGAGCACCGCAACAATCCAGCCGTCCGGTCTTCGCTCGGGGGGGAGTCCGATCGCGACAGGTAGCGGCGCGAGCTGATAGCTCGCCAGGTAGACGTGGTTCTCATCCGCGGGGGCGCCGAGGATCACGACACCCTTCGCCGATGCTGGGAGCCGCCGCCGCGCGTTCTCCAAGAACGAGAAATACCGACGGTCGAACGCCGTTCCGGAGCCTCCGAGCCGCCGCACGGCGAGCTCCTTGGGTGCGTATGCGGCGAGAAAGCGCGCGCGCCGCGGAAGCTCCTCCCAGCTCTGTCCGAGGAGAATCAGCGCCAGGAGCAGTCCCGCGGCCGCGCCGGCGATTCTCCGGCGCGTCACACCAGCGGGTACGCGGCGCAGAGCTCCGACACCGTGCGTCGGATCTCGGCCTGGACGGCGGCGTCGTCTCTGGCCTCGAGCGCCCGGGCGATCGCCCCGCCGATGACGTCCATCTCCGCCGGGCCCATGCCGCGGGTCGTGACGGCCGGCGTTCCGATGCGGATGCCCGAGGCGACCATCGGCGAGCGCGTGTCGAACGGGATGGTGTTCTTGTTGACGGTCAGACCGACCTTTTCCAGGATCTTCTCGGCATCCTTCCCCGAGATCCCCTTCGCGCCGACGTCCACCATCATGAGGTGGTTGTCGGTCCCGCCCGACACCAGCCGGAAGCCGCGGCTGGCCAGCGCCGCGGCAAGCGCCTTGGCGTTCTCGACGACACGTCGCTGGTACAAGGCGAACTCGGGCGTCGCGGCCTCGGCGAAGGCCACTGCCTTCGCAGCGATGACGTGCTCGAGCGGGCCGCCCTGGACGCCGGGAAAGACGGCGCGGTCCAGGTCCTTCGCGCTCGCGGCCCGGCAGAGCACGAGGCCGCCCCGGGGCCCGCGCAGGGTCTTGTGCGTCGTCGTCGTGACGAAGGGCGCGTGGGGAACGGGCGAGGGATGAAGCCCTGCGATGACGAGCCCGGCAACGTGGGCGATGTCGCACATCAGCGCCGCGCTGACTTCGTCGGCCACGGCCCCGAACTTCTCGAAGTCGATGACGCGCGCGTACGCCGAGGCGCCCGCGATGATCATCTTCGGCCGATGCTCGCGCGCCAGCGCGGCCAAGGCCTCGTAATCGATGCGCTCGTCCTCGCGCCGCACGCCGTAGGCCACGACCTTGTACTCGCGCCCCGAGAACGACAGCGGGTGCCCATGCGTCAGGTGGCCGCCGTGCGTCAGGTCCATGCCCAGGATCGTGTCGCCCGCCTTCAGGGCCGTCAGGTAGACGGCCATGTTCGCCTGCGAGCCCGAGTGCGGCTGGACGTTGGCGTGCTCGGCCGCGAAGAGCGCCTTCGCCCGGTCGATCGCGAGCTGCTCGACCTTGTCCACGAACTCGCAGCCGCCGTAGTAGCGCCTTCCCGGATATCCCTCGGCGTACTTGTTGGTCAGGACCGAGCCCTGCGCCTCCCGCACCGCGCGCGAGACCCAGTTCTCGGAGGCGATCAGCTCGATGCCTTCGTTCTGCCGGCGCCGTTCGGCTTCGATCCAGCGGGCGGTCTCGGGGTCCACGACGTCGAGGTCGCGGTCCATCAGCGAAGCGGGGCGATCGGCCGCGGTCTCCATGGGTCCTTTCTCCTCGACGCTACTCGACGACGAGCTGTCGGTATTCGGTGTTGCAGTAGGTGTCGGTCATGCCGGCCATGTGGTCGGCGATGGCCCGGTAGAAGCCGGGCCGCGTGAGGTAGCGCTCCTCGACCTCGCGGTCGACCTGCCCGAGAGGCACCTCGCGCAGAAAGCGCACGGAAAGCTCCCGTTCCAGGACGCGCAGGACGTCGTCCGGCAAGAGGCGCGGATTGTCCCGGTATGCCCCGAAGAGCCCGGCGAGGACGCGGCGGGCGTGGCCGTCGTGCCGCGACACCGGGAAGGAGTGGATGATGTGGCGATACACGAACTCGCGCAGCTCCGCGTAGAGTCTCTTGCCCGCGTCGGTGAAGCCGACGAGGTCGCCGGGCAGGCGATCGCGGCGCGCGTAGAACTCGTCCGCCGTCCCGATGCGCGACGCCTCCAGCCAGCGCTCGATGCGGGCGCGGGAGCCCTCGACGAGGTCCGCCGAGAGGCCGCCGATCATTCCGCGGATGAGCGCGGCGCGCCGCGACGCAGGGTCGCTGCCCCAGCCGCGGGCCTCCCGCACCTGCCGCGAGATCGCGAGCTCCTCGATCGCCTGCTCCTCGGTCAGCGGGAGCCCGTCCTCGAGATCGTGGGTCTGCTGGGCGATCTCGTCCGACCAGTTGACGACCTGGGCTTCGAGGCTGCCGCCCGATTCGAACTTCAGGCCCTCCGTGAAATCCAGCGGAAACGGGAAGTCCCGGGGCCAGCTCGTGTGCTTGAGGACGCCCTCCCGCACGTCGTTCGTCAGGTTCAGCCCGGGCTCGTCGTACCGTTTCTCGAGACGGTCGAGGACTCGAACGGACTGGAAGTTGTGCTTGAAGCCCCCCGCCTCCGAATGGCTCTCGCGCAGCAGGCGGTCGAGCACGTACTCGCCCGAGTGGCCGAAGGGCGTGTGGCCCAGGTCGTGGCCGAGCGCGACGGCCTCAGTCAGATCTTCGTTCAAGCCGAGGGCGCGGGCCACGCTCCGCGCGATCTGGGAGACCTCGATCGTGTGCGTCAGGCGCGTCCGGAAGTGATCTCCCTCGTAGGGGATGAAGACCTGGGTCTTGTGCTTCAGACGCCGGAAGGAGCGCGAGTGGATGATGCGGTCGCGGTCGCGGGCGTAGTCGGTGCGTGTGTCGCCGGGGCTCGAGGACACAGGGCCCCGCGGCCGCTCCGAGCGCGCGCTCTTGGAGGCGAAGACGGCGAGGCGCTCCTCCTCCAGTCTCTCGAAATACTCCCGCGAATACGCGACGGCGGTGGTGGTCATGTTCTTTCGTCGAAGCGACCGGAGAGGAGCGCGGCGCGCGCCTCGCCGACCAGGTACAGAGAGCCCGCGATGATTATAGTTTCTGAGGAGGGCGCGACGAGAAGCTCTTCGAGCGCCGCGGTCAGGCTG
>JBASRI010000442.1:0-3785 GCA_049273755.1 Thermoanaerobaculia bacterium | reverse complement strand
CGGAGCGTCGGCGACCTGGAAGAGCTCCGGATGTCGATCGAGTCGAAGGGAGTCCTCGAGCCGATCCTCGTCCGGCCCCTTCCCGACGGGAGGTTCCGGATCATCGCGGGGGAGAGGCGCTTCCGGGCCGCCCTCGAGGCGGGCCTGGGGGAGATCCCCTGCATCGAGCTCGACGTGCCCGACAACGAGGTCATGGAGATCGCCCTGATCGAGAACCTGCACCGCCGCGACCTGCACCCCTTCGAGGAAGCCGCGGGATACGCCTCGCTCGCCGGGCGGCACGGCTACACCCAGCAACAGATCGCCTCGACCGTCGGCAAGTCGCGCGTCTCGATCACGGAGGCGATGTCGTTGCTCGACATCCCGGAGGAGCTCCGCGAGAAATGTCGGCGCGCCGACATCGACGCGCGCTCGGTGCTGCTCGAGATCGCGCGCCTCGGCGATCGCCGCAAGATGGAGGAGGCGATCGCTCTGGTCTCCGGGGGATCGACGCGCGAGGACCTGCGCGACCAGAAGAAGGTCGGCGCCTCCGGGAAGGCCAAGGCGAGAGAGTTCCACTTCGTCTACAAGCCCAAGGACGCTCCGTACAGACTCGACATCTCCTTCGCCAAGTCGCGCGTGAACCGCGAGGAGCTCATCGACGCACTGCGTCAGATCCTGAAGCAGCTCGAGACCGGCGAGCTCTCGGTCAAGCGCAAGTAGTCGCGCGGAGCGCGCAACGCTGACGCAGGCGGGGAAGACCCGCCGCGGACAGTCGTTGCGGATCGTACGGGGTTGTCCTGGCCTCCAGGGCCAACGTCCGATAAGATATATTATGTAAAGTCGGCGATCGTGGCCCACGTCCGGGTGACGCGGTCGCGGCCGACTTTACATAATATTCGTGGTGCCGGCTCCCCCTCGCGAGCAAGCCCCGAACCGGCCATCTCACTTAACATGCCTGCGTGCGTTTGATTTCTCGGGCGGTCCTTCGCGAGATCTGGCCCCCGTTTCTGCTGGGCTTCGCGGGCTACACCTTTGTGCTGTTGATCCGCACGATCCTACTGCTTGCCGACTTCGCGGTCCGGCGCAGCGCGCCGGCACGGGAGGTCGCCTGGCTGGTACTGCTCTCGTTGCCGTGGATCGTCGTCCTCACGCTGCCGATGGCGTTCTTGCTCGGGGTCCTCATCGGGCTCGGCCGTATGGCGGCGGATTCGGAGCTGACGGCGTTGGCGGCCTGTGGCGTAGGTCCGTCTTCCCTGTACCGCCCGGTCCTGGGCGCCGCCGCCGCGGCCTCGGCCCTCGTGCTCGTCCTCTACAACGTCGTGCTGCCGCCCGCCAACCAGGCGCTGGCGCTTTCGATGGCCCGCGTCGCCGCGACCTCCATCGTCAACGTCGTCGCGCCGAGGACGTTCCGCGAGCCTCGCCCCGGCGTCACCTTCTTCTTCGACCGGGTCGCCCCCGATGGGTCGTCTTTCGAAGGGGTGTTCCTCAAGCTCGGCGACGAGGCGGAGCCTCCGAACCGTCTGATCCTGGCGCGCCGGGGGGGGCTCACGCTCGAGGGCGACCACCTCTGGCTCGACCTGACCGAGTCGACCGTACACGAGCGCGATCCACAGGATCCGGCTCGGTATCGAATCAGTCGCAATGCCACGCAGCGGCTGCTTCTCGCCGGCGAGGTCTCCTCCGGCGGCACGGTGCGCATCGAGCGAGGCCTGCGGTCGCAGTCGCTGCCCCAGCTTCTGCGCTCCGCCCGTCGGCTTTCGGCGTCGGATCCGGACCGGCGGCTGGCCTTCGTCGAGATCCATAAGAAGTTCGCCATCCCGGCGGCGTGCCTCGCCTTCGCGCTCGTGGGGATCCCGCTGGCCAGGCGCCTTCGCCGGGGCGGGCGCGGGGGAAGTTTCACGCTCTCGCTCGCGGTCTTGCTCGGGTACTACGTCCTCCTGACGGCCGGAGAGACCTGGGCCTCGGAGGGGCGCCTCTCCCCCGCTCTCGCCGTCTGGCTTCCCAATCTCCTGCTGCTGCTCTTCGGCCTGGCCGCGCTCTTCTGGAAGCGGGACCCGCGAGGCGCACGTTCCGGGCTGGCGCGTCCAGAATCGATGCAGCCTCACGCCGCCCGGAGTTCCGGCACGCCTGGCCGTTCGACGGCCCCCGTCGCCGCGAGGCGTTTCCGGATGCTTGCTCTCGTCGATCGATACGTCCTGGCGCGCTTTCTGACGGCGCTTGTGCTCGTCTTCGCGTCGGCGATCCTCCTCTCGCTCGTCGTGGACTATGCCGACAAGCTCGACGAGGTCGCGCGGCATCATCCTCCGCCCGAGGCGCTGTTGGGCTACTACCGCTACTTCCTGCTCTCGATCGCGATCCAGATCGCGCCGTTCACCGTCCTCCTGGCGACCCTCGCCGGCCTGGGCGTCTTCTCGAAGAACAACGAGGACACGGCGTTCAGGGCCTCGGGCGTCTCGCTCCACCGGCTGATCTTGCCGATCCTGGTCCTGACGGGCCTGGCGGCCCTGCTGTCCTTCGCAGTCGGCGAATACGTGCTCCCCTTCGCCGAGCAGCGCCAGGCCCGCTTTCGCAACGTCATCTACGGCCGGCCGGCTGACTACGGCGTGCACACGGCGGTCGAGCGCAACTGGTACCTCGCGCGCGACGGGAAGATCTGGTTCCGCGAGGACAGCGACCCGGCGCGCAGCGCGCTGCAGGTGGTGTCGGTCTTCGAGCTCGACGCCAATGGTGGGCTCGCGTCGCGGTCCGACGCCCGCGAGGCGGTCTGGGGCGGCGAGGCGTGGGTCCTGGCCGACGGAGCGACTCGCCGTTTCTCGGGCGGCGAAGCCTCGGAGTACCGAGCGTTCCGGCAGGAACGGGTCGGGGGCGATCCGCCCCGGTTGGTCACGGCAGAGCGCCGGCGGCCCGAGGAGATGCGGTTTCGCGAGCTCGAGCGGCTGACGCGGCACCTGCGGTCGAGCGGCTACGCCACCATGGGCCTGGAGACGGCCCTCCAGGCCAAGCTGGCGCAGCCCGCGTTGCTACCGATCATGGCGTTGCTCGCCGCGCCTTTCGCGTTCCGCGTGGGGCGCCGCGGAACGCTCGCCGGAATCGGAGTCGGACTCGGTCTGGGAATCCTCGCCCTGGTGGCCTCGGCGTTCTTGATGAAACTCGGCGAGGTCGGGTCACTGCCCCCCGCGCTCGCCGCGTGGTCCCCGAACGTCGTCTTTGGGCTGGCGGCGGCGTACTTCCTGGTGCGCCTGCGGACCTGACACCGGCCTGGTTAGAAGGCCTGGCCGCTCGAGAACGACACGAGCCAGCCGCGCTTTCCCCGGGGATCGGCGTCGAACGCGTACGCGTAGTCCAGCCGCAGCACGTTGCTCCGCGCGGCGCGCGCGATCCCGATGCGCAGGCCCGCCCCGGCGTCCGTCTTGAAGGCCGAGAATCGCAACGGAGCGCCCTCCGGCACGGCCGTGCCGCTGTCGACGAAGACGGCGGCCCCCAGCGTGAAGAGCTGGAGCACCTCGAAGCCGCCGAAAATACGGTGCTCCAGGTTGAAGATGAAGCGCCGGTCGCCTTCGAACGCGTAGAGGCGATACCCCCGCAGGCCGTGGTCGCCGTCGGCGAAGAACTGGACGTCCTCGTCGAGGTTCCAGCCCCGCTGAAAAACGATGCGGGCGACCGTCGTCTGCGCGACCGACGTGCGGTGTGGGACCACGAGGAGCCCGGTGGCCGTCAGGATGGCGTTCTGCAGGCCGCCCTTGACGCGCGTCTCGAACGCGGCGCCCGCGCGCGCGAACGCCGCCCCGGGGAGCCTCCAGCCC
>JBASRI010000285.1:0-2053 GCA_049273755.1 Thermoanaerobaculia bacterium | reverse complement strand
GGACGTGACCGATGAGACCGCAGCGCGAAAGCTCATCGACGACGTTGTTGCCCGACACGGGCGAGTGGACGCCCTGGTCAACGCCGTTGGCGGCTACGCCGGCGGCCAGAAGCTCTGGGAGCACGACGCGAGCCTCCTCGACCGCATGCTGGATGTGAACCTGCGCTCCGGCTATGTGCTGGCCCGAGCCGTGGTCCCCGCGATGCTCGCGCAAGGGAATGGCGCGATCGTCAACGTCGCCTCGAAGGCGGCGTTCGAACACGGTGCGGGCATCGCGGCCTATGCCGCCTCGAAGGCGGCGGCCATGGCCATGCTGGATTCTTTGGCCGAGGAGTTGAAGGGCACGGGCGTGCGCGCGAACTCCATCGTGCCGAGCATCATCGATACGGAAGTGAATCGGAAAGCCATGCCGAAGGCCAACTTCGCCAAATGGCCCAAGCCCGAAGAAATCGCGCGCGTCATCCTCTTTCTGTGCAGCGACGACGCCGGGGTCATCCACGGCGCGGCGATCCCCGTGTACGGGAGCAGCTGAGGCGAGGGTTGGGAACCGCAGGCGAAGCCCCCCGGAGCTCTCGACTCCTCGCCTCGGCGCGGCGGGTTGTTCGATGGCTCCGGGGCGGGGCACGAGGCGGCGGGCCTCAGTGCTCTTTCTTGCCGTCCACGGTCAGGATCGTTCCGGCGTCCGTGAAGAGCATGCGGACGCCGTTCGAGTCCGAAATGAAGACGAGGTCGAGGTGCGAGGTGCGCGGAGCGATCGGACTTGCGACGACCACGACCGCCGAGGCCGTGCAGTCGTCGTTCAACGAATACTTGCCCGAGAACGTCTCGTCGGCGATCACGCCGTTGAAGCTGACGGTCTGCTTCCCGTCGAGGACGTTGCCCCCCTTGTCCAGGGTGAAGGACCCAACGGCGGCGATCGCCCCGACGCCGATCCGGGTTCCGGCCGAGGTGTAGCCCCAGTCGCCGGAAACGGTGCGGTAGGTGCAGCCGCGGTTGTCGTCGTCGGCCCGCATCGCCGGCGCGACGCTCAACAGAAGGCAGAAGACGGCGGACACGAGAGCGATCGAGAGAGTGTGGCGTTTCATGGATTCCTCCTTTTTCGTAAGTCCCGCCGCGCCGAGGCGAGGAGTCGAGAGTCCGCAGTCAGTACAGGCGCAGGCCCCACGCCTTCACGATGAAGACGGCCATCTGCGCCCGCGTGTTGGAACGGTCGGGGCAATAGAGCAGCGGGCTGGCGCTGCAGCCGGCCGTGATCTGCCGCCGGTACAGATCCTCGATCCAGGCGGCGTCCACGTCGCCCACGGGAACGTCGGCGAAGAGGCCTGTGGCCGCCGGAGGCGTGTAGCCGCTCCCGACGCTGGCCTTGAGGAGCCACACGGACATGTGTCGCCGGGTCACGGGGGCGGCCGGACAGAAGTTTCCGCCGCCGCAGTCTTCGATGATCCCCTCGGTGTGGATCTGCTCGACCCAGTCGGTGAATGGACCCGGACACGGGACGTCGGCGAAGGCGCCCGAGCAGGTCGGGGGCGCGTACTCCGCGCCGTGCATGGACTTGAGGAGAAATACGGCCATCTGGTCCCGGCGGATGGAGCTGTCGGGGCAGTACTGGCCCGCGCCGCACCCGCTCGTGATTCGGTGGTGAAAGAGGTTCTCGATCGAGGGGTAGAAGCTGTCCGCGCTCGAAACGTCGGAGAAGCTCTTGCCGATGTGGAGCGTCCAGGTCGTCGATCCGTAGAGAACCGGACACGTCTCGGGCTCGAGCGGGGAGCTGCCCATCGGAAGGATCCAACCGGTCGGCGAAGAGCCGCTGCCGCTTGTCGTCTCGGTCACCGTTGCGTCCCAGTGGGCGGCGGGCCGTCCGTCCCCCGCAGAGACCTCGAGCCGGTAGCAGTTGCCGGTCACGCTGCAGTTGCGCGTGGCCCCCAGGTTGATGGTCCCGTAGTCGGCGACGCCGTCAACGATCGTGTACACCGCTCCGGCGGGGCCAGTGAAGTTTGCCGCGCTGCCACCGACCGTGGCGCTCGTCGGGCAGTGATTCAAAAGGGTGCAACCC
>JBASRI010000441.1:0-4226 GCA_049273755.1 Thermoanaerobaculia bacterium | reverse complement strand
GCGGAGCCTCGCGCCGCCGGCAGCCGGACGCGCACAGGACCAGCGCCAGAGCTGCGAAGGCTGGGCGAATCCTCATCGGGCCGACGATTCTACGGCAGGCGGGGCCTGTGAGAAGATGGCGCGGTTTCATTTCCAAAGGAGGAGTGCCGATGATCAGCTGGCCCCAGGACTTCGCGACGAACTTCCAGTTCCTGTTGCGGTGGATCCACTTCCTGGCCGGGATCACCTGGATCGGAATGCTCTACTTCTTCAACCTCGTCAACGTGCAGTTCCAAAAGGAGCTCGACGCGGCGACGAAGGGCAAGGTCGTCCCGCTGCTGATGCCCAGGGCGCTGTTCTGGTTCCGCTGGGGCGCCGTGTTCACGTGGCTCTCCGGGTTCATCTACTACTACCTGCTCGTCGGCGTCGAGAAGACCGGGCACATGCCCCTTGTCTATTTCCTCGTGGGTTGGTCGATCGCGTTCGTCGTGCTCGCGGCTCTCTACCGGGCGTCGGTGGCCGGAGGGCCGCTCAAGGACGGCCGGGTCCTCGCGGTCGTCATCGCGGTCGTGGTCCTCTTCATCAGCTACGCGACCGCCCTCATGGCCCGCAACGCCGGCTCCTCCAGCCGCACGATCTCGATCATGGTCGGCGGCGGGCTGGGCACGATCATGTTCCTGAACGTCTGGATGGTCATCTGGCCGCTGCAGAAGCGGATCATCGCGGCGACCAAGGCAGCCGCAGAGGGGACTCCGGCCCCGGCGGACCAGCCCAAGTGGGCGCGCCGCGCGTTCCTCGCCTCGCGCACCAACGCATGGCTGTCGATCCCGATGCTCTTTTTCATGGGCGCCGCCAGCCACTTCCCGATTTTCTCGACGATCGAGAAAGCCGTCTCGCCGTAGGCGCTTCGGGGGGTTCGCGCAACGGGCGGCCTTGCGGCCGCCCGTTTCATTTTCCCGCGAGAAAGTCGCGGACGAGCTTCATGTCCTCCCAGACGTCTTTCTTGCGCTCGGGCGAGCGCAGGAGGAACGCCGGGTGGAAGGTCGGCATCACCTTGACCCCCCGGGCCGTGCGCCAGCGCCCTCGCAGCCGGCCGATCGGCTCGTCGGTCTCGAGGATGGCCTGCGCCGCGAAGGTGCCCAGCGTGACGATGACCCTGGGCCCGATCAGCCGGATCTGCTCGTGGAGGAACGGACGGCAGGTCGCCACCTCGTCGGGCTCCGGGTTCCGGTTGTTGGGAGGGCGGCATTTCAGGACATTTCCAATCCAGACGTCTTCGCGTTTCATCCCCATCGCCTCGATGATCTTGGTCAGAAGCTGCCCGGCCTTTCCGACGAAGGCGAGGCCCCGCTCGTCCTCGTCGCGCCCGGGCGCTTCGCCCACGAACATCAGCTCGGCCTTGGCACTCCCCTGCCCGAAGACGATGTTCGTGCGGCTCTTCGAGAGCTTGCAGCGCGGGCAGCCCTCCAGGAACTTCGCGAGAGACGGGAGATCCGGCATCGAGCCGACCGAGAGCGCGGCGGTCGCTGGCGCGGCCGCTTCGAGAAACACGTCGGCGACGCCGAGGTCGCGAAAGAACTCGAGCGCGGGACGCGGGTCCTCCACGCGGTCAGTCTATAGAATTCGCCGCGGGAGCGCTTCGTCGTACGAACGGGCCAAGCGTTCGGAAGCGGGCCTGCGCGTGGCTGGGATCTACCCGTCGCGCCGCGACTTCGGCTGGCTGTCGGACAAGTGGACGGTGCTCGCGGAAAGATCGGAGGCCTGGCGCCCGCGCTCCGCGCGGAAGGCGTCCCAGATCCGCTCGGCGACTTCGCGCTTTCCGGTCTTTCCGACCCGCTCGGCCGGTTTCCCCCGGGTGACGATCAGAACCTCGTTGTCCTCGGTGTCGAACCCGATGTCCTTGCGCCCCACGTCGTTGACCACGATCAGGTCGGCCCCCTTGGCGTCCATCTTGCGCCGGCCCCGCGCCTCGAGGTCCTCCGTCTCCGCAGCGAACGCCACGACGGTTTGCGCGCGCTTGAGCGGCGCGAGCGAGGCGAGCAGGTCGCGCCCCGGCGACAGACGGAGCGCCCGCTCGCCCTCCTCGCGATGAAAGCGGCGCGCGCTCGCCTCCGGAATGAAGTCGGCGACGGCCGCGGCCATCACCAGCCCGTCACACTCCGGAAACTCCCGTACGAGAGCCGCGTGCAGCTCGTCGGCCGTCTCGAAGCGCAGGACCCGCACGCCCGGGGGCATCGGAAGCTCCGACGGCCCGCACAGCAGCGTGACGGAGGCGCCGCGGTCACGCGCCGCTTCGGCCAGCGCGAGGCCCATCCGGCCACTGGAGCGGTTCGAGACGAAGCGGATCGGATCGATCGGCTCCCGGGTCGGACCGGCTGTCACCAGGAGCCGCAGGCCCTCGAGGTCGCTGCGCTCCCCCGTGGCGATCGCCCAGGCCTCCTCCACGATGGCGTCGGGCTCGGCCAACCGGCCGATCCCCTCGTGGCCCGACGCGAGAGGGCCCGACGCCGGGCCGATCGTACGCGCGCCGCGCTCGCGCAGCCGCTGCAGGTTGGCGCGGACGGCCTCCTTTTCCCACATCGCCGACTCCATGGCGGGGGCGAGCAGGACCGGGCCGCGGTGGGCCAGGAAATACGTCGACAGAAAGTCGTCGGCGAAGCCGTTGGCGAACTTGGCCAGCGTGTGCGCCGTGGCGGGGGCGACCAGGAGTAGGTCGCACCAGTCCGCCAGCGCCACGTGGTCCACGGCGGGCGCGTTGCCGCTGCTCCAGACCTCGGTGAAGACCTCGTGCTTCGAGAGCACGGAGAAAGTCAGCGGCGCGACGAACTCGCGGGCGCCGCGCGTCATCGCGACGCGAACCTCGGCGCCGCGGGACGTCAAGCCGCGGACGACCTCGGCGGCCTTGTACGCGGCGATGCCTCCGGAGACACCCAGAAGGATCCGCGGAGGCCTGGTCATGGAGACCGGTGGAGGGAAGAAGCGCCTCCTTAGCGGGCCGCTTCCTCCTCCACGAGATCCTCTTCGACCGTGTCTTCGGTCGCCTCGAGCACCCCGCCCTCGGCGCCGAGACCCCAGCGGACCTGCTCTTCGTCGAACTCGACGGCGGCCAGGCGCGTCGGCTTCAGCGGCCGGTCGCTCTCGACCTTGGGCCGCGCGCCGCGCATGAGCTGCTCGGCCCTGCGGGCGATGAGCAACACGAGCCGGAACTTACTGTCCACCCCTGAGGGCATTTTCTGAATCATCGGTATCGAACCCTTTCTAACGGAAGTCTTTACGCAGGCGTTCGAGGACCTTCGCCTGCCGCGCCGGCGTCAGCCTTGAGGCGCGGACTACGGATTCTAACTCAAGACTCGCCCGTTCGAGGTCGTCGTTGACGATAACGTACTGAAAATCCTCGGCTTGCTCGATTTCCTTGGCGGCGTTGATGAGGCGTTTTCGGATGGCGTCCTCGCCATCCAGGCCGCGCGCGCGCAGTCGACGCTCGAGCTGCTCGGCGGAGCTCGGAACGATGAAGATCGACACGGCTTGGGGATACGCCTCGCGCACGTCCCGGGCGCCCTGCACATCGATGTCGAGCACGACGTCCTCCCCGGCGGACAGCCGCGGCAGCACCTCGGAGCGGGCCGTGCCGTAGAAGTTGCCGTGGACCTCGTTGTGCTCTAGGAACTCGCCGCGTCGCGCCATCTTCTCGAACTCGGCCGCCGAGACGAAGTGGTACTCGCGCCCATCCTGCTCGCCCTCGCGTTTGGGACGGGTCGTGTGGGAGACGGAGAAGCGCAGCCCCTCCCCGCACGGGCCGTCGAGCAGGCGCCGGATGAGCGTCGTCTTGCCCCCTCCCGACGGCGACGAGACGATGAACAGGGTCCCGCTGGGTGGGTTCATTCGATGTTCTGAACTTGCTCGCGGATCTTCTCGGTCTCGGCCTTCATGTCGAGGATCTCCCGGGTGGACGTCAGATCGCGGCTCTTGGAGCCCAACGTGTTCAACTCGCGCAGGATCTCCTGGGTCAGGAAATCCAGCGTCTTGCCCGGGGCGGCCGGGGGCCGCGCGAGGAGCGCATCGAACTGGTCGAGGTGTCCCTGCAGCCGCTGAAGCTCTTCGGCCACGTCCGACCGGTCCGCCAGCAGCGCCGCCTCCTGCTCCAGTCGGCCGGGGTCCAGGGGAACGTCCGGGAAGAGAGTTCGTACCCGCTCGCGCAGCGTCGCGGCGAGGGTCCGCGCGATCTCCTCGCGGCGCCCGGCAAGCGC
>JBASRI010000268.1:0-3723 GCA_049273755.1 Thermoanaerobaculia bacterium | reverse complement strand
CCTCGGGATGACAAGGGGGCGCGCCGCCGCGTTCGTCGGGGTTGCTGCGGGTCTGACCGCGGCCCGGGGGACGAGCCCTAGATCCGGCTGTCCGCCGGGACGCGGGCCGCCTCGGCCAGCACGTCGTCGCCGACGTCGAAAGCCGAGGGCATGATCGAGATCAGGCCGTTCGCGTCCCAGATGCCCATCGTCCGCAACGGCGGCCGGTAGATGTGCAGCGAGACGGCGCGGCCGCTCGTCGGGGTGAGCCGGTGGAGGATCGCCGGGCCGATGTCGGAGAGGTCTCCCTCCGGGCGAGCGCGGTTGTCGAAGAGCTCGGGCCGATCTCCCGGCGTCGTGAAGCGCTCCTCGGCCAGCGTGCCGGAGAGCACGACCATCCCGCCGATGACGCCGCGATGGTCGTGGATCGGCGTGATCTGTCCGTTCTCCCATGCGATCAGCATGACTTCCCAGTCGTCCCAGAGCAGGATGGGGTGGCGCACGTAGCGATCGGTCGAGAACTGCACGCGATCCAGGTAGCGCTCGGTCTCGCGCGCGACGCGCTCGCAGAGGCCTCCGGGAGTCGGCCGCTCGGGTCGCGTGGCGGCGTCGCGAATGACTTCCCTGACGGCCTCGGCGAAGGTCACTGCCGAATCATAAGTCCAGCCGGGGCGCCGTGCTATCTTCCGCCGGTTCATGAGAATCGCGGTCGTCCCGGGCGATGGGATCGGTGTGGACGTCACGGCGGAGGCGGTCAAGGTCCTGGACCGCGTCTCCCGCCTGCGGGGCCTGCCGCTCGACTTGAAGTTCTTTCCCTGGAGCGCCGACTACTACCTGAAGACCGGAGAGACCGTGCCGCCGGGTGGCTTCGAGGAGCTCGCGTCCCATGACGCGATCTTCATGGGGGCGTTCGGGGACCCGCGCGTCCCGGACATGAAGCACGCCGCCGACATCCTGCTCGGCGCCCGGTTCCGGCTGGACCTGTACGTGAACTTTCGCCCGGTCCGCTGCCTGGACGACCGGCTCTGCCCGCTGAAGGGTTTCGCGGCGCGCGACGTCGATTTCGTGGTCTTCCGGGAAAACACGGAGGGCTCTTACGTGGGCGCGGGCGGGCACCTGAAGAAAGGCACTCAAGACGAGGTCGCCGTCCAGGAGGACGTCTCGACGCGCAAGGGCGTCGAGAGGATCCTGCGGGCCGCCTTCGACTGGGCGAAGGCGCACGGCCGCAAGCGGGTCGTCATGTCCGACAAGTCCAACGCCATGCGGTTCGTCGGGGACCTCTGGCAGCGCGCGTTTGCCGAGGTCGGGCGCGAGTACCCCGGCATCGAAGCGTCGCACCTCTACATCGATGCCCTTTGCATGCAGATGGTCAAGGACCCGCGCCAGTTCGAGGTCATCGTGACCAACAACATGTTCGGCGACATCGCCACGGACCTGGGCGCGGCGCTTCAGGGCGGCCTCGGCATGGCGGCCTCCGGAAACATCCACCCGGGCCGCCCCTCGATGTTCGAGCCCGTGCACGGCTCGGCGCCGAAGTACGCCGGGACGGGCAAGCCCAACCCCTTCGGCGCGATCCTGACGGCCGGCTTGATGCTGGAGCACCTTGGAAAGACCGCCGAAGCGGCGGCAGTCGAGGCGGCGGTGGCGGCCTGCGTGCGGGAGGGCGCGGCGACGGCGGACGTGGGCGGCTCGCTCTCGACATCGGCCGCCGGAGACGCGGTTTGCGGGCGCCTCCGCTTCTGAGCCCCCCGGCGCTTGACTGGGACCCCGGCGATTCGAGTGAGGGGTCCCTCGCCGCGCTCGGGATGACGGGAGTCGGCCCTCCTCCCCTGATACAATGACGAGCCGAAGGAGAGTTCCAAAGATGGCCCAATTCGCGCGCAGATTTCTGACCCTCGCCGCCGCCGTGACCCTGATGTTCGCCGCTTCCTCGGCGCTGGCCGAGAAGCGGTTCGTCGACTCGGACGATGCCAAGGAAAGAGACGAGCCGCAGAAGTTCCTCCCCGACTACGACAAGCTGGTCAAGGGAAGCAACGCCGACTGGGTCTACTTTCCGGACGGCGGGTTGACAAAGTACAAGACGGTGTCCGTGAAGGAGTTCGACCACACGGGCAGAGGCGTGGAGTGCCGCGACGCGGCCCGCGAGGGCAAGGACTACGCCGAGCAGTGGCTCGAGAAGGAGGGCTTCAAGGTCGTCAAGTCCGGGGGCGACTTCGAGGTCGAGGGTAACGTCTTCAACGCCTGGGAGCCCCGCGGCGCCGCCCGGTATTGGGGGGGGTGGGCGGCCAACCCCGGCGCAGGCCTGGAGCTGCTCTGCAAGGCCGGGGGGAAGGTCGTCTGTGAAGTGCGCCACAAAGCGAAGGGCTCGACCCCGCGGGACGCCGTCGAGAACGGCCTGGAGGACATGGTCAAGGCCGTCGCCAAGGGCAAGTGATCGCGAGGGGCTCTGCTTCCTAAGTTACTCTCCACAAACAATTTGGACGGCAGCGAGAGGGTCCGGCCGGCGGGGCCGGCCCCTCTCGTGGTAGCTTTTACCCCCTCAAGGAGCAGCTCCCATTTCTGAGCCAAATCACGCCGTAGCCCTGCCCGAATCCGGACTGACCGCGCTCTTCGGAATCGCCGATGAAAATCTCCGGGCCATCGAGACCGCCTTCGGCGTCCGTCTCCAGGCCCGGGGAAGCGAGATCTCGGTCGTAGGCGACGGGCAGGCCGAGGACGCCGCGCGCAGGCTGCTTTCGGGCCTGTCCGACCTTCTGGCCGGAGGCTACCCCCTGCGCGGCAGCGACGTCGCGACGGCCATCCGAGTCGTCAAGGAAGACCCCTCGGTCTCCCTGACGGAGTTCTTCACGGACAGTCCGTTCGGGCCGACGCTCAAGGCTGCCGTGACCGCTCGTAACATCAAGCAGCGGATCTACGTCCAGACGATCGACCGGCACGACCTCGTGTTCGCGATCGGCCCGGCGGGAACCGGGAAGACCTACCTCGCCGTGGCCATGGCGGCGGCCGCGCTGCTGGAGAAAAAGGTCAAGCGGATCGTCCTCGCGCGGCCGGCCGTCGAGGCCGGCGAGCGGCTCGGGTTTCTCCCGGGTGACCTGGTCGAAAAGATCAACCCGTACCTGCGCCCGCTGTACGACTCGCTCTACGACATCCTGGGCTACGAGAAGACGGCCAAGCTTCTCGAGCGCGGCATCATCGAGGTCGCACCGATCGCCTTCATGCGCGGTCGGACGTTGAACGACGCCTTCATCATCCTCGACGAGGCTCAGAACACGACCTCCGAGCAGATGAAGATGTTCCTGACGCGCATCGGCTTCGGGTCGAAGGCCGTGGTGACCGGGGACATCACCCAGATCGATCTGCCGCAGGGGAAGACCTCGGGCCTGAGGGAAGCGCACCAGATCCTTTCGGGCATCCCCGGCATCCGCTTCGTCCTCTTCGACGAGCGGGACGTCGTGCGCCACACCCTGGTTCAGTCCATCATCACGGCGTACGAGGCGCTGGACCGCGAACGCGAAGCCGCCCGCGCCTCGTCCGTCGCTCGCTGAAACCGCCTATGCCCGACGACGCGCCTTCCGAGCGCACGACGGCCCATTTCGAGCGCCCCCCGGCGCCTCCGAAGGAAGTCGCGGGCGAGAAGTTCCGGTTCCGGCCCTTCCTCTGGGCCGCGGCCTACGTTCTCGTCACGACCGTCTCGTTCTCGCCGTCGCTGTCGTTTCGCGACGCCCCGGCCGCGCCCGGCATGGT
>JBASRI010000263.1:0-2958 GCA_049273755.1 Thermoanaerobaculia bacterium | reverse complement strand
GGGTTGCGTGCGTCGACCTCGACCCAGCGCACCGGAAACCGGGAGCCATCCGCGCGCGGAGGCTGCGCCGAGGCGACGACGACCTCGAACTCCGGAGCGTCGGCCTGCGCGTCGAGCGAGCGCAGGCACTCCGGGAGGAGCGTCTCCACGCGATCCGACGCGATCAGGACCGAGACCTGCGGAGTCGTCACGGTCCGATGATAAGCGCCACGGGGCCTGCCGGGCGGGCGCCGCTCGTATAAACTTCAAGCTTCGGAGGACCCTTGGATCTGACCCGCGAACAGAAGCGGGAGCTGTACCGCTTCATGCGACTGAACCGCGCCGTCGAGGAGAAGCTCGTCAATCTCTACCGGCAGGGCAAGGTCGTGGGGGGGCTCTACCGGTCGCTGGGCCAGGAGGCGACCTCGGTCGGCACGGCCTATGCCCTGAAGAAGGGCGACATCGTCGGGCCCCTGATCCGCAATCTCGGCGTCGTGCTGGTCATGGGCTACTCGCCCCGCGACGTCATGACGCAGTACATGGCCCGGGCGACCTCCCCTTCGGGCGGCAAGGACTGCAACCTCCACTTCGGAAACCCCGACCGCGGAGTCATCTCCCCCATCTCGATGCTCGGGGCGCTGGTTCCGGTCATGGCCGGGATCGCGCTGGCCGGAAGGATGCAGAAGAAGGACATCGTGACGATGACTTGGATCGGCGACGGCGGCACCTCCACGGGCGCCTTCCACGAAGGCTTGAACTTCGCCGCCGTCCAGAAGCTTCCGATGGTGGTCGTCGCGGAAAACAACGGCTGGGCGTACTCGACGCCCTTCCGGAAACAGACGGCCGCGAGGAGCCTGGCGGACAAGGCCGCCGCCTACGGGATTCCGGGAGAGCAAGTGGACGGCAACGACGTCCTCGCGGTGTACGCCGTTGCGCGCCGCGCCGTGGATCGCGCCCGCGAGGGCGGCGGACCGACGCTGATCGAAGCGCTGACCTACCGGATGAAGGGCCACGCCGAGCACGACGCGCAGTCCTACGTTCCCAAAGAGGAGCTCGAGGAGTGGCGGGGCCGGGACCCGCTCGAGCTGTGCGCCCGTGCCCTCGCCGAGTCCGGCGACGCCTCCGCCGAGGAGCTCGCCGCAATCGACCGTGCGGTCGCCGAAGAGGTCGACCGCGAAGCCGAGGCCGCGGAGAAGAGCCCGCTGCCGGCGCCCGAGATCGCGCTCCAGAACGTGTACGCGAAGAGCACGTCGCCGTCCGAGCCCATCGTCGTGCGGAGGCTCTCGTGAGCGGCGCGCCGCACCTGGGCGGCCCCGACGCCGGGACGACCGCCGGCAAAGGGCAGACGACGTACGTGGACGCGATCCGCGCCGGCATCCGCGAAGAGATGGCGCGCGACGGGCGGGTCTTTCTTCTGGGCGAGGACATCGGCGTCTACGGGGGCGCCTTCAAGGTCACCGACGGCCTGATCCGCGAGTTCGGCGAGGAGCGCGTCATCGACACGCCGATCGCCGAGACCGCGATCGTCGGCGCGGCCGTGGGCGCCGCGATGATGGGAATGCGTCCCGTCGCCGAGATGCAGTTCATCGACTTCATCTCATGCGCCTTCGACATGATCACGAACTTCGCCGCCAAGTCCCGCTACCGGACGGGCGTGGGCGTGCCTCTCGTCATCCGCGGTCCCTCCGGGGGCGGCGTCCATGGCGGACCCTTTCATTCCCAGAACCCCGAGGCCTACTTCGCGCACACGCCGGGCCTGAAGGTCGTGCAGCCGGCGACCGCCTACGACGCCAAGGGCCTGATCAAGGCGGCCATCCGCGACGACGACCCGGTCCTCTTCTTCGAGCACAAGTTCCTGTATCGGAGGATCAAGGAGGAGCTGCCGCAGGAGGAGTACGTGGTTCCGATCGGCAAGGCCGCCGTCCGTCGCTCAGGAAGGGACCTCTCGATCATCACGTACGGCGCGATGGTCTGGACGGCGCTCGAGGCAGCGAAGACCCTGGAGACCGAGGGCATCGACGCCGAGGTCGTGGACCTGCGCACCCTCTTCCCGATGGACGAGGAGACGGTGCTCGAGTCGGTGGCGAAGACCAACAAGGCGATCCTCCTCCACGAGGCGACGCGCACCGGGGGGATCGGCGCCGAGATCGCCGCGGTCCTCTCCGAGCGGTGCTTCGAGTACCTCGACGGCCCGCTCGTGCGCGTCACCGCGCCGGACACACCGGTGCCCTACTCTCCTCCGCTCGAAGAGTTCTTTCTCCCAAATTCCGAAAAACTTTGCCGGGCGGCGCGCGCCCTGGCCGCGTATTGATGACGCCGGACTTGCTCTCCGCTCCCGTCCGGCGGCGCCGAGCCGCCGCTCCAGATGCCGGGCGGCTCGAGCACTGGCGGAATATTGAGAGGACCGTAGGGGCGGGGCTTGTCCCCGTCCTCGGGCGGCCGCTGGGGCCGCCCCTACGCCTTTGAGAACACCGACCCGATGCAGTTCGAGGGCACGCTCTCCATCAAGGCGCCGCGGGCGAAGGTCTGGGACTTCCTGACCGATCCGCAGAAGGTCGCCAAGTCCGCGCCCGGCCTGGAGAAGCTCGAGATCGTCGAGCCGGGCAAGAAGTTCCGAGCGACGACCTCGATCGGGTTCGGCACGGTGAAGGTCCGTTTCGTCAACGACGTCGAGTGGGAGGACCTGGATCCGCCCAACCGCGCGCGCATGAAAGCGCACGGCACCGCGCCCGGCAGCGGCGTGGACGCGACGACGTCGATGACCCTGACCGACGGTCAGGACGGCGGGACGGATCTCGCGTGGACGGCGGATATCAACGTCGTCGGCACCATCGCGAGCATGGCGGCGCGGCTCATGGGCGGCGTGACGAAGAAGCTGACCTCGGCGTTCTTCGACTCGGTGCGCAAGGACATCGAGAAGAGCGCGTAGGCCGCCCTCGTTCGCGGCGCGAATAGTCTCCCGACCGAAGGGAGGGAGGA
>JBASRI010000257.1:0-1801 GCA_049273755.1 Thermoanaerobaculia bacterium | reverse complement strand
CTCCTCGTGGCGGCGGGTCTGCTCGTCCGCACCCTCTGGCGGCTGCAGCAGGTGGATCCGGGCTTCGACCCGAAACGCGTGACCATGGCCAGCCTTTGGCTGCCGCAGCCGAACATTCCGGAAGACGGGCGCTATTTCAAGGACGGGGCTCAGGTGACGCTCTTCAAGCGCATCCTCGAGCGCGTGGCCGCGCTGCCCGGCGTCACGCATGCCGCCGCTGCGACGCGCGTGCCCTTCGGCCTGAGTCGGGCGAACCTCGCGTTCCAGATCGAGGGGCGCGATCCGGACCGGGGCGGCGCCGGCGGAGCCGAGCTGAGCAGCGTCAGCACCGAATACTTCCGCACGCTGGGGATCCCGGTTGTGCAGGGTCGGGCGTTCATGGATGGGGACCGCGAGACGGCCGCGCCTGTCGTGATCGTCAGCGAATCCTTCGCGCATCGATTCTTCCCGGGCGAGGACGCTCTGGGCCGCCGGATCCGGCAGCCCGGCCGCAACGGCTTCGGCCCGTGGATGCCGGTCGTGGGAGTGGTCCGCGACGTCAAGTCGCAAGCGCTCGACGCGGAAGACCGCCCGACGATCTATCGGCCGATGCTCCAGGCCCCCAGCCTCAGCATGACTCTCCTCGTTCGCGGCGGCGGAACCCCTGGGGCCCTCGGAGCCGCCATCGAGAAGGAGGTCCGCGCGGCCGACCCCGAGCTTCCGATCTACGCCGTGCGCACGATGGACGAGGCGATGGCCTCCACCGTCAGCCAGCGGCGCTTCGCGATGCGTCTGCTCCTGCTCTTCGCCGTGACCGCGCTGCTGCTGTCGGCCATCGGGGTCTACGGCGTCATGGCCTTCAGCGTCGCGCAGCGACGGCACGAGATCGGGATCCGGATGGCTCTGGGCGCACGGCCCCGCGACGTCCAACGGCTCCTGCTGACCCAGGGGGCGCGCCTGGCGCTCCTCGGGGTTGGAATCGGGCTGGCCGGGGCGTTTCTCCTGACCGGAGCCCTGTCGGCCCTGCTCTACGGCGTGAGCCCGCGCGATCCCGTGACCTTCGCCGGCATCGCCGCTCTGCTGACGGGGGTCGCGCTCGCGGCCAGCTACCTGCCGGCCCGCGGCGCCAGCCGTCTGGACCCGATCAGGGCGTTGCGCTCCGAGTAACGCGCCGGTGGTAGATTCCCGCCGTGGTCGAGGATCCCGCCGGCCGCGTCGAGAAGACCGAGGAGGAGTGGAAGGCCGCCCTCTCCCCCGAGCAGTACCGGATCCTGCGCGAGAAGGGGACCGAGCGGGCCTTCAGTGGCAAATACTGGAATCACCACGCTCCCGGCACGTACGTCTGTGCGGCGTGCAGCAATTCCCTCTTCGACTCGCGGACGAAGTTCGACTCGGGCACGGGCTGGCCGAGCTTCTCCTCCCCCGCCGCCGAGTCGAGCCTCAAGACGCGCGAGGACAACAGCCTCTTTCTCTCGCGCACGGAGGTGCTCTGCCGCCGCTGCGGCTCGCATCTGGGCCACGTCTTCGACGACGGGCCGGCGCCCGAGGGGCTGCGCTATTGCATGAACTCGGCGGCCCTCGACTTCAAGCCCCGGTGAGCCCTTGCGGCCGCTCTCGCTGTCGATTCTGCCGGAGACCTACGCGATCGCCCGCCTCGAGCCGGCGGCGCCGGTGCCCGACTGGGCGCTCGCCGGGTCGCTCTCTTCGGTGACGCGGACCGGCGGCGAGCTCTCGATCGTGTGCCGCGAGGAGGGGGTGCCGGCGGGGATCCCGTCGAGCCGCGGGTGGCGGGCGCTGCAGGTCGCCGGGCCGCTCGAATTCG
>JBASRI010000254.1:0-4300 GCA_049273755.1 Thermoanaerobaculia bacterium | reverse complement strand
ACGATCGTCGAGATCTGCCGCAGCCTCTCGCGCTTCGGCCCCCGACGCTTCTACGTCCTGAACACCGGTGTTTCGACCGTGCGCGCGCTGGCGCCAGCGGCCGAGGTGCTCGCCGCCGATGGAATCCTGCTGCGCTACACGGACATCCTCAGGGCGACCGAGGCCGTCGAGAAGCAGGTGTCCAAACAGGAGGGCGGAACCCACGCCGATGAGATCGAGACGTCGATGATCCTGTACATGAGCCCGGCCGAGTGCGACATGTCGAAGGCGGTCAAGGACTACCACCCCGGGAAAGGCGGCCTCACGCGCGACCCGAATAAGGAGGGGCAGACCTACTCGCCCTCGGGCGTCTTCGGCGACGCGACGCTGGCGACAAAAGAAAAAGGCAGGATCGTGACGGAGGCCCTGGTCCAGGCGATCCTCGCCGAAATCGAGGGGCTGCGAACGGCCTCCTTGCCTTCCGGTCCTCCCGCGATGGGGGCCACCCCAAAGTAGACGAATGCGACGGTGGTGGTTCCTCGCGGCGTCTCTCGCGGCCGCGATCAACGGCCGTTGCGTCGCCGTCGTCGGAACGCCGGCCCCCGGGCGGCCCCCGGTCCCGATGGTCGGGATTCATGTCCGCTCTCCGGGGCACGGCGGGGTTACGAACACTCCTTCGCTGCCGACGCCGCTGTCTACGCCGACGCCGACACCGACACTGACGCCAACCCCGACCTCCACGCCCACGGCGGTTGTCTGAGCCAATTGTTCCCGGGCTCCTCCTTCGCTAAGATCGGACCCGATGCGGGCATAGTTCAGCGGTAGAACGCCAGCTTCCCAAGCTGGATGTCGCCGGTTCGATCCCGGTTGCCCGCTCCAAACCCTGATGCGTTGTAGGCTCTGGGCAACCGGATGACCCTCCCAGCTGGCACGCGTCTCGGCCCCCACGAAATCCTGGCGCCTCTGGGCGCCGGCGGGATGGGCGAGGTCTACCGGGCAAAGGACTCGAAGCTCAAGCGCGACGTGGCGATCAAGGTTCTCCCCCAGTCCGTCGCAGCCGACCCCGACACGCTCGCCCGTTTCGAGCGCGAGGCTCTGGCGGTTGCCGCGCTGTCCCATCCGAACATCCTCTCGATCTTCGACTTCGGTACGCAGGATGGCGTGTCGTACGCGGTCATGGAGCTTCTGGAAGGCGAGACGCTGCGCGGCAGGCTCGACGCAGGTTCCATTCCCCAGAAGCAGGCCGTGGATTACGCGCTCCAGGTCGTCAAGGGTCTCTCCGCCGCCCACTTGAAGGGCATCGTCCACCGGGATCTGAAGCCCGAGAACCTCTTCGTCTCGAAAGACGGCCACGTCAAGATCCTGGACTTCGGCCTGGCGAAGAAGGTCGAGGCCGTTGCTTCCGGCAAGGCGACGAGCGCGCCGACGGACTCGGGCCATACGGAACCCGGCGTGGTGATGGGGACGGCGGGCTACATGTCCCCGGAGCAGGTGAAAGGGCTCCAGGTGGACCACCGCTCGGACATCTTCTCGTTCGGGGCGATCCTCTACGAGTTGCTCTCGGGAAAGAAGGCGTTCAAGCGAGACACCAACGCCGAGACGATGGCGGCGATCCTGACGCAGGAGCCGCCGGAGCTGTCGGAGTCGGGGACGAACATCTCGCCGGCGCTGGATCACATCGTGAAGCACTGCCTGGAGAAGGACCGCGACAATCGGTTCCAGTCGGCCAAAGACATCGCCTTCGCGCTTTCCGAGGCATCGGCGCCGACGTCGATGAGCGGTGCACAGCTCGTAGCGGTGCCCACGAGCAAGAAGAAGATTCTCGCCGCCATTGCCGCCGTCGTCGCTCTCGCGGTCGTTGGAGTGCTTCTTCTGCGCCATCCGCACCGGGGTGGGGGCGAGGCCGAGGGCGTCAAGCGCGTGGCCGTTCTGCCGTTCGAAAACCTTGGGTCTCCTGAGGACGACTACTTCGCAGATGGCATCGCCGACCAGATCCGTGGCAAGCTGACGGCTCTGCCCGGCATCGAGGTAATCGCCCGGGGCAGCTCGACGCCCTACAAGAAGACGAACAAGTCTCCTCAGCTGATCGCCTCGGAGCTTTCCGCGAAGTACCTCTTAACCGCGACCGTGCGCTGGCAGAAGGCCGGAGGCAGCAGCCGCGTTCAAGTAAGCCCTGAGCTGGTCGAGGTCAAGAGCGGCGGCCCTCCGGCCTCGAAGTGGCAGCAGCCGTTTGACGCGTCGCTGACGGACGTCTTTCAGGTGCAGTCGGAGATCGCGTCGAAGGTGGCGCAGGCTCTGGGTGTGGCCTTGGGGGCGGGCGAGGAGAAGCGGCTATCCGAGAAGCCCACGGAGAATCTGGCGGCGTACGACGCCTACCTCAAGGGCGAGGAGGCCTCGAACGGAATAGCGGTCATCGATCCTCCCAGCCTGCGCAAGGCGCTGGGCTTCTACGAGCAGGCAGTGGCTCTGGACCCCAACTTCGCACAGGCGTGGGCGCGAGTCTCGATGGCCAGCTCGGTGCTCTACTTCGCCAGCATCCCCACGCGCCAGCTGGCTGAGCGGGCCAAGCAGGCGGCGGAGAAGGCTGTGGCGCTCGCCCCCAACCGGCCCGAGGGATACCTGGCGCTCGGGTTCTATCAGCGACTGGTTGTCGTGGACCACAGCCGTGCGCTGGAGCAGTACGAAAAGGCGGAGCGCCTCGCGCCGAGCAACGCGGACATCCTCACGGGGGTTGCAGCGACCGAGCAGTCCCTCGGGCGTTGGGATGCCGCGGTAGAGCACTTGAGGCAGGCCGAGCGCCTCGACCCACGGTCCGTTGGCACGCTGCGGGAATTAGGGTCGACGCTCCTCTACCTGCGGCGCTATCCCGAAGCACGCGAAGCCCTTGACCGGGGTCTCGCCCTCGCGCCCGCACACCTTGATCTCATCGAGCTTAAGGCGATGACGTTCCTCGCCGAGGGCGATCTTGCGGGTGCTCGGGCAGCGCTCAAGGCCGTGCCGAAGGACGTCGAGCCCACGGCGCTCGTGGCTTTCCTGGCGAACTACTCCGATCTCTCCTGGGTTCTCGACGAGGGGCAGAGCGAGCTGCTGCTGCGCCTGACGCCGAGCGCGTTCGATGATGACAAAGGCACCTGGTCCATCTGCCTTACGCAGGCCTATGCCCTGAGGGGTGATGCTGCGAACGTACACACCTATGCCGAGGAGGCGAGAAAGACCTTCGAGGAGCAGCGTCGCGCAACACCCAATGACGCTCAGCGACACGTCTTCCTCGGTCTCTCGCTCGCGTATCTAGGCCGGAAGGAAGAGGCGATCCGGGAGGGGCAGCGCGGCGTCGCGCTCCTGCCCATGGCGAAGGACGCTTTCACCGGGGCCTACTTTCAGCACCAGCTCGTGCGCATCTACATGCTCGTCGGCGAGCCCGAAAAGGCTCTCGACCAGCTCGAGCCGCTGCTGAAGATTCCGTACTTGCTTTCGCCCGGCTGGCTGAAGATCGACCCCAACTTCGATCCCCTGCGCAACAACCCAAGGTTCCAGAAGCTCGTCGCGGGCGGGAAGTGATTCCGGAATCGCCTGCCGAGGGCCCAGACCCTTCCACGCGGTGCTAGACTGACGGCCCTGGCAGCGTCGAAATGGCTTCAGCTCACAGCGCGAGCGGAGAACTGCGAGTGAGCGTGGTATACGAGAGCGGGTTCAAAGGGAGTTCAAACGGGGGCCCTAATGGATGCTCGCGGACGCTTCGGGACGCTCGGTGACGGCGGATAAGCGGTTGATACGCGGTAGTCCCGAATCATCCCGAAGCTTCGCCTCATCTTCCCAAGCTGGATGTCGCCGGTTCGATCCCGGTTGCCCGCTCCACTAAGTCCGAGTAGATCAGGCATCTGCGACGGCTCTACCGATCAACCATTCCCGCGTTCGGCTTCGTGGTCTTGTTTTGTTCTTGGTCCCGTGCATCCGAGCACCGAAATCGCCTCGCGCAGATGGGCGGGGGAGAGGTGCGCGTAGCGCATGGTCATCGAAACGTCTTTGTGCCCGAGGAGGGTCTACCCGGGCTGTACCAGCAGGCGGCCTAACACGCGCGTGCAGCGGACTCGCAGCCGGTTTCGGGCCGGGGGGATAAGATGAGGGACTGGCAAGACCGCGAAAACAGGCTGGAGGCTGAAATGAAGAAGCTCGCCGGACTTCTTGGCTTGCTACTGATCCTTTGCACCGCCGCGCTCGCGCAGGAAAAACGCCAAGCCCCGCAACGCCAAGCGCCGCCGCGTTCCGCGCCCGAGGTCGGTGGGGGACGCATTCCCGCCCGTGGCCCCGCTCCGGCCCGAGC
>JBASRI010000241.1:0-26715 GCA_049273755.1 Thermoanaerobaculia bacterium | reverse complement strand
TACTCGTAGACCTGAACGACGAGCCAGACGCTCGACAGGCCCCCGAGGAGATACAGATCGGTCCCCTCGCTGACGTACTGTCCTTCGACGGCCATCTTCTGCAAAACGGTGCCGGAAATCGGCGAGGAATACGTGAGGGCGAGCTCGGGCGCCCCGCTCTGCTCGAGGGCCGCGATCTGCGAGGCCCCAATGCCCCAGAGCCTCAGACGGTCGCGCGCTGCGGAGACGAGATCGTCGGCCGAGCGGACGGCATCCGCGGTGCCCCCTGCCAGTCTTCGGCGATTCTCGAGAGCCAGGAGATACTCGCGCTGCGTGGCGACGAGATCGGGACTGTAGAGGCGGTACAGGGGCGCGCCTGCCGAAACCTCTTCTCCCGTGAAATCTGCGAAGAGCTTCTCGATGCGTCCCGCCACGCGTGCGGCGACGCGAACCAGCCGCGTCTCGTCGATCTCGATCGTCCCGACGGCACGGACCTCCGGAGCGATCTCGGCCTTCTCGACCGGCACGACCGCCACACCCGAGGCGCGGATTGCTTCCGGCGAGAGGCCCACCTTGACCGCGGACTCCGAGGCGCCGCCCGGCTCCTCGTCGGCGTACTTCGGCACCAGGTCCATGTCCATGAAGGGGGACTTGCCCGGCTTGTCGAACTTCGAGCCGGGAACCATGGGGTCGTACCAATAGAGCACCTTGCGGCCCGAGGCATCGGCGCTCGCGGGAGTCGGGACCGCAGGTGCTGGCTCACCGATCGGCGTCACTTGCGTCTTCCGGCATCCGCCCAGGGTCGGGAGCGCGCCGCCGGCCGCGAGCGCGGCGAGCCCGAGCAAGACACGAGGCCATCTAGTTCTGAACATGGACCCCTCCTGCGCCGGGGGTGCCCGGTATCAACGGCAGCCCCGACGCGATCTGAAGCGCCGCGACGGCCCTCCAGACGCCCGCGCGCCGCGTCGCGAGCTCCGACGCGTAGGCGTCGCGATCGAGCGCCGCCCGCACGAACGTCAGGAAATCGACCTGGCCGACCGTGTAGGCCTCCCGGGTCGCGCTTTCGTTCGTCTCCGCCTGAGGCAGAATGGATCCGCGGTAGAGAGCGGCCTGCTGGCGCGACATTTCCAGCTCCGCGTACCCCTCCGCGATGCCTCGCCGGATCTCGTTGCGGGCCATCTCCAGGCTCGCGCGGGCACCCGAGAGCTCCGCTTCGCGCTCGGCCTCCCTCTCGTTGAGCCGCTTTGGTTGGAAGAACGGTAAGTTCAGGGCGACCGACGCTCCGACGAAATCCTCGAACTTCACGCGATTGGCGTAGTAGGCCATCGCAGTGAAATCGGGCCGACGCTCGAGACGCGCCAGCGTCAGGTCCGCCTCGGCGGCCCGCAGCTGTGCCTCTCTCGCGGCAATGGCTGGGCTTCGGCTCTCAGCACCGGCCGTCAGCTCGGCAGCTGAGGGCAGCGAGGGCTCTTCGTCCGGCATCGAGATTCGCGACACCTCGGCCTCCGGAGACAGCGCCTGCAGCGCGTTCAAGCGGGCCGCCTGCACTCGCCGTTCGCCGGTGAGGCCGGCCAGCCGCTCCTCCGCGGCCGTGGCCTCGAGGCTCGCGCGCAGGACGTCGGCTTGCGCTCCGCGCCCGACGCGGTAGCGCTCGGACGCCGACTCCGCAGCGCGCTTGAGGCGCTCACGACTTGCCTGAAGGATTTCGATGCGCGCATCGAGGTCTGCCACTGCGAAGAATGCGTCGGCGACCTCCGCTGCGATCTTCACGACATGATCCACGTGCATGGCCGCGGACGAATCCAGGGCCGCTTCGGCCGCCCGCTCGCGCGCCGGCCTCTTGCCGGCGCCGGGAAACCTCTGCCGCGCCGTGACCTTCGACATCGTGAAGTCATCGCGGGTAAACGAGAAATCCGAGGGAGGAACGTCCTGGACCTCGACCTCGACCTCAGGGTCGGGAAGCGCCGCCGCCTGGCCGACGCGGTGCCGGGCCGCCCCGATCCGCGACTCCATTTCCGCGATCGAGGGATTCTGGGCGATCGCCCGCTCGACGGCCTCCTCGAGCCGCCGCTTCCACTCAACCTCCTCGGCAGACGCGGGCGACGCTGCCAGGACGGCAATCAGTCCAAGACCAATCCAGCGCATGGGAAAGCTCCCTCTCTCGGATCGGGCCCATCCCGATCCGTGCGATTCAAGAACAGAGAAGGAGTTTCAGAGGCGCAGCGGCGCGGGAGGCGAGGGGGTGTGGAGAGAAGACCGGAAAGCGAGCGGAGCGATGGACGAAAACAGGGGATGCGGCGCGAAAGCCAGTGTCGGTCCCGCGAGCACGGCAACGGCGTTGTCGTTCATTGCCTTTTTCACCGTCGCCGGGGCTTGATCGGGGGCGCTCTCGATTGAGGGCGTGCAATTCCCGCAGCAAGCAGGCATGGTCATGACCGTCGCGCTATCGCCGTTCGGTGGACAGCAATTCCCGCATGCCGCGGCCGCCGGGCCGGCCAGGAGGGCCAGAGCGAGGGCAGCAGCTACCGCGAAGCGGAGGTTGAGCATAGAACGACAGTCTGGCACAACCCGCCGTGGGGAGCTTGGATTCCCGGTGTTCAGGGCAGGCCTCCAGAATCCCCCAACGGCCGCGCGCTCGCTTGAGCTCTCGGGTTCGGTGAACCTGGGGAACTCGGTCGTTGAGTAACCCTTGGAGCACGAGCCGTTTGGGGGGGAGTCGCATCCGCTTGACTCTTGGGAGTTATAGTTCTATAACTATCGATCTATGACGTTCGCTGCTGACAAGCTTGTTTTGAAGCTCCCTGGGGAAGTCGCGTGGTGAAAAAGGGGGATCTCGACATCGTGACGATCTGCAAGGCCTTGGGCGATCCGACCCGACTGAAGATCCTCGACTTGCTGAAGACAAGAGGCCGTTCGTGCTGCGATCTGATCTCGAAAGACGAGCGAGGCCTTTGCGCCTGCGACGTCGAGGCGGCGGTCGGTCTCTCACAGGCCGCGGTCTCGCACCACATGGGCTTGCTGAAGCGGGCCGGTCTGATCACCGCGCAGAAGCGAGGCCGGTGGATGTTCTACTCGCGCAACGAAGCCGCGATCGCAGGGCTGGCGGATGCCCTGGCGAGGGCAGTCTAAGAGTTTTGCCCGCATTAATCGATGGTTCTAGATTAATAGAATTGGAGGATCTATGAGCTCTGCGGTTCACGTCTCGCTCAACGTCTCGAACCTCGACCGCTCCGTGGAATTCTACAAAGGCGTTTTCGGAGAGCCAAAGAAACGGAAGACGGACTATGCGAAGTTCGTCGGGGAAAACCCCGAGATCCATCTGGCCCTTCAGCCCGGTCTCGTTGGGAGTGCTGCTAGCGGCTCGCTTTCCCATCTGGGCATACGAGTGGAATCCGGCGATGAGGTCCGCCGGTGGAGGGCTGACTTGAAATCTCGAGGCATCGTGTCGGAGGAAGAGAAGCTCGAAGCCTGCTGCTACGCGGTGCAGGACAAGTTCTGGCTGACGGACCCGGATGGCAACCGTTGGGAGGTCTATACGGTCCTCGAAGATCTCGAGGATACGGCGCGCGAATCCCAGACCGCCTGCTGCGCCCGGTAGCGATGAGTCGTCCCGAGTCTCCCGCAGTCCTATCGGCCCGCCCAACCGCGTGGGCCGTTGGCCGGGTGAGGGTGCCTTCTCTCGCCCGGCGCGCCGTGGCTGAGGGCCTGGGGACGGCCTTCCTTCTGATCGCGGTCGTGGGCTCCGGCATCATGGCGGAGCGTCTCTCGGGCGGCAGCGGAGCCTTGGCCCTCCTGGCCAATAGTCTGGCGACCGGAGCCGGGCTCGTCGCCCTGATCCTCACTTTCGAGGGATTTTCCGGAGCGCAGTTCAACCCGGTCGTGACGTTGACCGATGCCGCGGTCGGAAGCCGTCCGTGGCGAGAGGTGCCGGCCTACGTGACCGCGCAAGGGATCGGCGCCATCGCCGGAGTCGGCCTCGCCAACGCGATGTTCGGCGAGCCGCTGTTTACCATCTCTCGCCGAACCCGATCCGGCGTCCCCCAGGCGCTCGGTGAATTCGTGGCGACCCTGGGCTTGCTTGCCGTCATCTTCGTGTCGAGCCGCCGCAGCAATGGAAGGATCGCCGTTGCCGTCGGGGCTTACATCATGGGCGCCTACTGGTTCACATCTTCGACGTCGTTTGCGAACCCCGCGGTGACGTTGGCTCGGTCGCTCACCGACACCTTTACGGGAATCCGGCCCGCCGATGTGCCGGAATTCATCGTGGGGCAGATGATCGCCTGTGGCGCCTTTCTTCTGCTTCTCCGTTGGCTCGTGCCGCCAGGTACTTCCACAAAGCCCCAATCAACGAGCGGGGAGGGATGATGGTCCAGACCATCGGGTCAAGGAAGTTCAAGATTCTCGGTTGCGTCTCCTCTTGGATCGAGGCACCCAATGTCGACGCAAGCTGAAAAGGGGCGAGCCTTTCGCGCCCTCCATGAGCGCCCCGCGGCGTTCATCATCCCCAACCCGTGGGACGTCGGCTCGGCGCGGCTCCTCGCGCATCTCGGCTTCGAGGCCCTGGCCACCACCAGCGCCGGCCATGCGTTTTCCCTCGGGCAACGGGACAACACGATTCCCCGCGACCGGGTGATGGCGCATCTGGACGCCATCGTCTCGGCCACGGACCTGCCCGTCAGCGCCGATCTTGGGAACGGCTTTGGAGATCGCCCGGAGACGGTCGCGGAGACCATCCGGCTTGCGGCGGCGGCGGGAGTCGTCGGCGGGTCGATCGAAGATTCCACCGGCCGCTCGGAGGATCCGCTGTATGAGCGCGAGCGCGCCGTCGAGCGAGTCCGCGCGGCCGCGGAGGCGGCGCGCGCTCTCCCCGTTTCCTTCATGGTGACCGGCCGAGCCGAGAACTACCTGGTCGGCCAGCCGGATCTCGGAGACACGATCCGGCGGCTTCAGAGCTATCAGGAGGCGGGCGCAGATGTTCTCTATGCGCCTGGCCTGACGGGCAAGGACGACATCGCCGCGGTGGTGTCCTCCGTGGATCGCCCCGTCAACGTTCTGATGGGGTTGCGAGGCATTCGCCTGAGCCTCGCGATCTTGTCCGGCCTCGGCGTCAAGCGCGTCAGCGTCGGCAGCGCGCTCTCCCGCGCCGCCTTCGGCGCCCTTCTCCGCGCGGGCCGGGAGATGCGCGAGCACGGCACCTTCGGCTTCGCGGACGAGGCCGAGGGCTATCCGGATCTCAACGCCCTGTTCATGCCGCCGCCGTCGCGGCAGTGAAGAAGGTCGGAATCATCGGCGGCGTAGCGAGGCCGTCCACCGTCGATTCCTACACGGAGATTTGCCGTCGAGCGGCAGCGCTCAGAACGCGTACGTCAGGCCGCCGGTGACGATCAGGCTCGAGTACCAGCTTCGGCGGTAGTAATAGCAGCCGTTCGAGTCGCAGAAGGCCGCGGCGCCGCGTTTGCCGACGTTGCCGTACATGTCTTCGAATTTGACGTCGCCTCGGATGGCGAAGTGACGATCGAAAAAGGCCCTGAACCCGACTCCGAGGATCGCCGTGAAGCTGGCTCCGCCGAAGGAGGACCCCGTGTTCGATCCGCCCACCCCGAGGATGCCATAGCCTCGGAACATCCCGCGGCCGAAGTACCAGAGGCTGTCGAGCTCGAAGATGTTCATCGTGATCTCGCGAATCGGCGTCGGAGGGGGTCCGACGAACCGCTGCGCCGGATTCGCCTGGGTCCAGGTCAGCTCGATGCCGAGCAGCCGGCTCACGTCGCGGCCTGCGCTCAGGCCGAAACAGGCCGAGCTTCCAAATGCCACTTCGGACGAGAACGAAGGACTTCGGAACAGGTAAGGCCTTGTCACCGAGCTCCATCCGCCCCCGAAGATGGTGAAGTGCCACGACCCGGGGGCGTTCGAATCCGCTGTCTGCCCGGAAGCTGTCGCGGCGGTGAACAGTGTGGCCGCCAGAGCTGCTGCCGAACCCCGAACGGCCCGCCGCCACATTCTCGCAAGCACGAGCGCGCCGGCCGCCTCACTGAATCGCAAGGGTTCTTGCCGCCGAGGGAGCTCCGCCGGGAAAGCTGTCTCCGATGCTCGGACCGTGCCACCGCCCTCGGTTGATGTCGTACTGGTACCCGATCTGCGTGTACGGGATGCGGATAACGTCGAAGAGAAAGTAGAGGATCTTTCCCCACCACTTCCCTTCGGGCACACCTGCGGTCCGGAGAATCTCGACGAAATTCACGCCGACGAAGAGACCGATCTGCCGTTCACGCACGTCCGGATTGGCGAACGGATATCCCTTCGAGCCGTAGGTCAGCGACAGGAGCAGGAAGCGAGCCGGACCGGGGTCGAATCGGGCGCGCCGTGCCAGCCCCGCGACCTTGAGATCGCCCGAGTAGATCACCTGCGTGTAGTCCGTGCCGAAGCCTCCGTACGGGCAGCAGACCAACCGAGGCCTCGGAACCAGGCCGGCGGAGAAGCCGATCAGATCGCCGAGCCCGTAGTGGGCGACTCCGAGAAACGTGACGGTGCCGAGTGCATCCATGACGAGGTCCTCGTACGAAAAGCCGTAGTGACCCCGGCCATCGCCGAGCTCGGTGATGAAGCCGGCAAACGTGGAAACGCCGGCGCCGAGCAGCCTCGCCTGGTCCGCGGGGAGGCCGAGCTCGCCGTAGACGCCGGACAGCAATTTCGCGACAACGTAGTACGACACGAAGTGGGACGCCTTGTCGGCTCCTCCGGCGTAAGTGTTCCGACCGAACCAGCCCTCGTTGGTGAAGTGGAATTTCTGGTTCGGTTCTTCTCGGAACGAATTCTCGGCCGATCCGAGCAGCGTCACGACGGTCACGGCGGCGATCCAGAAGGTGTGCCGGTGGCTCGCCGCGTCGGGCACCGCGATCTCGGGTCCGGATAGGGTCAGCGCATCGAAGCCCGGCGGCAAGGGTGGAAAGATACCGATCTCGATCCGGATCGGGGGCTGCTCACGATGGAACGAGCGAGCGGCAGACTCTTGGAAGCCGGAGCCGTTTGCCGCGGCGGCGAAGGAGAAGGACTGCTGGCCCCGGGCAGCGCCGGCGACGAGCCAAAGGACCGCGGCACCGAAGAGCGCGCGGGCAACGGTCCCCTCGTCTGTCCTCGAGGCGAAGGCGAGTTTATCTCCCGCCGCGGTCGGCCTCATCCGAGGCCCGCGGCATCGGGTTCGCCGGGCGGGAACGGGAACCAGCGCCGAGACAGCAGAAGCATGGGCGGCCGCACGATTCGCGTCAGGAACGCGATGAAGAGGGCGCCCCCGATGACGACGACGGCCAGTGGTTTCTGCGTCTGCGCCCCGATCGCGTTGGAGAGGGCGGCGGGAAGGAGCCCGAGCATCGCCACGAGGCTCGTCATGAGCACCGGCCGGAACCCTCGCTCAGCCCCGCGTCGGATTCCGTCTTCGAGGCTCGCTCCGGCGCGCCAAAAGTTCTGCGTGTAGGAGCAAACCAGGATGCCGTCCTGAATCGCGATGCCGAAGATCGAGATGAATCCCATGGCCGCCGAGACGGAGACGTTGATGCCGGTCACCAGAAGCGCCACGAGGCCCCCGGAGCAGGCCAGCGGAATCGTCAGAAGCACGATGACGGTCTCCGGAACGCTCCGCACGGAGCCGTACGCGAGGAGCGCGATCAGTAGAAGCGTGAGCGGAACGATGATCATGAGGCGTCGCTCGGCGTCCTTGAGCTCGTTGATCTCGCCCGCCCACTCGAGGTGCGTGTCGTACGGCAACGTGACGGTTCTCGTGATCTTCTCGCGCGCTTCTTCGAGCGTGCTCTTCAGATCGCGCCCGCGCACCGAGAACTTCACGGGTACGTACCGGTGGTTATCCTCCCGGTACACCGCCGCGGGTCCCTCCTCCTCGCGGATGGCGGCGATCTGGCCGATCGGCACGTGCCCCCCATCCGCCGCGCCCACCAGGATCTCCTGGATGCGCGGCACACTGTCGCGATACGGCTCCTGCCAGCGCACCACCAGGTCGAAGCGCTTCTCGCCCTCGAAGACCTGGGTCACGGCCTGACCGCCGATCGCGGCCTGGATCGCGGACTCCACTTCGCCGATGCTCAGGCCGTATCGCGCGCACGCCGCGCGGTCGGGCGTGATCGTCAGGTTCGGCTGGCCGAGGGTGTGGATCATGCCGAGGTCTTCGACGCCACGTACGGTCTTGAGCACGGCCTCGATCTGTCGCGCCTTCTCTTCGTCCAGGTCGAGGGACGGGCCGACCACCTTTACCGTGTTCTCGCCCTTGACGCCGGAAAGAGCCTCCTCGACGTTGTCCTGGATGTTCTGCGAAAAGTTGAAGTCGATCCCCGGGAACTCGCGGGCGAACCGGGTCGAGAGGATCTTCGTCAGCTTCTCCTTGTCGAGACCGCGCTTCCAGGTGTCGAAGGGCTTGAGCGGCACGAAGAGCTCGATGTTGTTCGCTCCCCCCACGTCCGTTCCGTCGTCGGGACGGCCGACGGCCGACACGACGGACTCCACCTCGGGGCGCTCGCGCAGGATGTCGCGCATCCGGCGCACGTAGCGGGTGGACTGAGGCAGAGCGACGGAGAGGGGCAACGTCGCCCGGATCCAGAAGTTTCCCTCCTCCAGCTTCGGCATGAACTCGCGACCGACGAACGGAAAGAGCGCGAAGAAGAGCAGGACGGGAAGAAGACCGAGAGCCGCCGCGAGCCCGGGCCGGCGAAGCGCCCACTCCGTTGCCGGGACGTAGAAGTGGTGGAGCCAGCGCAAAAGGGCGTTGTCGCGCTCCTCGAGTCCGACGGGCAGGTGCCGCGCGAGCGCGGGCGTTAACGTCAGCGAGAGGAGGAAGGCGCCAGCGATCGCGTAGGCGTAGGTGTGGGCCATCGGGGAGAAAATCACTCCGGTCACGCCGGTCAGGGTGAAGAGCGGGAGGAACGCGACACCGAGGATGATCGTGGAGAAGACAATCGGCCTCCCGACCTCTTCTGCGGCGGTCAGGATCCGCTCGTCCCGCGTGCCGGAGGCGTCCCGGCCTAGGTGTCGCACGCAGGCCTCGATCATGATGACGGTCGACTCGACGATGATCCCGAAGTCCACGGCACCGAGAGAGATGAGGTTCGCGGGCGTACCGCCGACGGTCATTCCGATGAGCGCGGCGAAGAGAGCGAGCGGGATGTTGAGCGCCGACAACAGCGCGGCCCTCCAGCTGCCGAGAAAACCGAGTAGCACGGCCGACACGAGCACCATTCCGAGGACCAGGTTGTGCAAGACCGTGTGAGTCGTCGTTTCGATCAGGTGCGTCCGGTCGTAGTAGGGCAGGAGGTCCATGCCGGGAGGAAGCAGGTGGTTGGCGCGGATCTCCCGCACCTTTTTCCGCACCGCTTCGAGCGTGCGCCGAGTGTTGCCCCCGACTTTCATCAGGACGATGCCCTGGACGACGTCGTCGTCCGCATCGTGGCCGACGATCCCGAGTCTCGGCGCGTGCCCGACGGCCACATCGGCGACGTCCCGGACGCGAATCGGCGTTCCGCGGTTGCCGGACACCAGAACGTTGCCGATGTCGTCGAGGCCACGGATCAGCCCGATGCCGCGGACGTTGAAGGACTGCTCTCCCCGGTTGAGGACGTTGGCCCCGACGTTCTGGTTCGACCCGGAAAGCGCCGAGAGCATCGGTGAAAGGGAGAGGCCCTGGCCGCGCAGCCGGTAGGGGTCGACCGCGACCTGGTACTGCTTGACCAGGCCTCCAAACCCGGCGACGTCGATGACACCGTCGACCTGTTTGAACTGGCGCTCGAGAATCCAGTCCTGCGCGGTCTTCTTCTCCAGGAGGGAGTAAGCCGAGCCGGTGACGATGTATCGGTAGATCTCCCCGATGGCATTCTCCGGAGAGAGCACCGGCTGGAGGTTATTCGGCAGCTGAACGGTGACGAGCCGGTTCAAGACCTCCTGCCGGTCGGCGGCGTAGTCCGTGCCCCACTTGAAGTAGCACTTGACGTCCGAGAGACCGAAGACCGAGATCGAGCGAATGTGGTCGAGGCCGGGCATCCCGTTGAGCGCGACTTCGAGGGGCACGGTCGTGTACCGCTCGACTTCTTCCGCGGCCCAGCCGGCGGGCTGCACGAGCGTCTCGATGCGCGGGGGAACCGGATCCGGGTAAGCCTCGATGTCGAGGTTCTGGTAGGCCCAGAACCCGCCGCCCACGAGCGCGGCCGCCGCGGCGAGCACGGCGACCGGGGCGCCGAGCGAGAACGCGACGAGCCGACGGACCATGTCTAGTCGCTCCCGCCCGAAAGGAGGATCGAGCCGGAGACGACGACGAGATCGCCCGCCTTCAGCCCCGCGGCGACGCCGACCCAGCCGTCGTCGGCCTCCCCGAGCTCGACGGCGCGCTGCAGGAAGCGCGTCCGGCCTCCCGGCGTCTTCCCGTCCTCCACGAACACCGTTTGCCGATCCGCGACCTTGATCACGGCCGACTGCGGCACGGCCAGCGTGTCGCGGCGCTCGAGCTCGACTGACAGCGTGACGAACATTTCGGGCTTGAGCGGCCGCCCGGGGTTTCTGACGACGCAGCGGATCCGCGCGGTGTGCGTCTGCGGGTCGAGCGACTGGCCCACGTAGTCGACGGATCCTTCGATCGTGCGGCCGGGGAAGGCCACCGACGTGATCGCGACCTTCTGCCCGGTCCGCACCCGTCCGAGATCGCGCTCATAAACGTCTCCCCAGATCCAGATCGGGTCCAGCTCGCCGACGGTGAAGAGCTCCTGCACGACGTTGGCCGAGGAGAGCATTCCCTGGACCTCGAGCCCCGGCGTGGCGTTGCGGTTGACGATCTCGCCGGCGATCGGCGCGCCCAGAACGAACTCCTGTGTGGCCGAGCCGTTCTCCGACGCATGGAGCATTCGGAGTCGCAGGCGCGCGCGCTCGACCTCCGCCCTGGACTTCTGCGCATTGTCCTGGGCGGTCTCGTAGTCGCGCTGTGCCGAGGCATGGTGCTCGAAGAGGTCCTTCTGCCGCTCGAATTCATGCTCGGCCGCCACGAGATCCGCGCGCGCCTTGAGAAGGTCCGACCACGCGGAGCCCAGGTCCGGGCTCTCGATGACCGCAAGCGGATCGCCCTTGCCGACTCGTTGGCCGAGGCCTCCCACGACTTTCGTGACCCGGCCGCTGACCGGCGAAAAGACATGCGACACCCGACCTTCGTCGAAGGCCGCGCGGCCGGCGGTCATGAGGTGGAGCGCGAGGGTGCGCCTCCCGGCGGGCTCGATGGCCAGGCGTGCGCCGCGGATCTGAGCGTCGGTCAGCCAGGTCTCGCCGGGAGGAGGCGCCGCTTCCTCGGGCTCGGCCCTGTGGCAGGCCGAGAACGATGCGAGCACCGCAGAAAGAGCGAGGGCCCCGATGGGTCTTTTCATGGCAAGACCGGCGTGCCCACGGCCGCCTCGAGCTGCGCGAGGTTGGTCATGTAAGCCGAGAGCTCCTTGCGATAGGCGAGCTGTGTGGAGCGGTACGTCCGCTCGGCGTCCAGGAAGTCGAGGATCGAGGTCGCCCCCTTTTTGAAGGCGAACTCCGCGATGTCGCGCGATTCTCGGGCGCGCGAAAGGTAAGCCTGCTCGTACAGCCGGACTCGGTCTTGGCTCGACCGAACCGAGGCGTACGCGGTCTCGACATCCTGGAGGACCTGGTTGCGTGCGGCCTGGGCGAGAAACTCGACTCGGCGCTGTTCGGACCGCGTTCGGGCAATCTCCCCCTGATTCCGGTCGAAGAGCGGAATGGGAAAGGAGATGCCCAGGCCCATGGTATTGGCGGTCTCCCCCTTCGGGAAGAACGGCTGGAACCAGGAGGGACCTCCGATCTCGTGGCCGGTATGGAGCAACGAGGTTCCGATCGTCGGGTCGGGATAGCTGTCGGCCTTCGCCAGGCGGACGTCCGCGGCGGCCTTCTGGACGCCGGTCTCAACGGATTTCAAGTCCGGGCGATTGGCCAGGGCGAGCTGCTGGAGTTCCGACAGGTCTTTCTCGAATGAAATCGCCCGCAGTTCTCCTTCCACTTCGAACTCGTCCGGCAGATTGGGCTCGCCGAGCAGCTTTCGAAGCGTCGCCTTCGCCGTCTTGAGGGCCAGCGCGGCGTCCTCGAGGTCCGTCTGGAACTGGAGCATCTGAAGCTCGATCTTCAAGAAGTCGGCCCCGGACGACGCTCCCTTTTCGAGCCTCATCCGGTTGAGATCGATGACGTTCTGAAAACTCGACAGGTTCTCCCGAGCGAGGTCCACGTTGGCCCTGGCGAGCAACGCGCCGACGAAGGCCTGTTGAACGTCGAAGATCAAGGTTCTTCGAGCATCGGCGAAATCGGTGCGTGAGACGGACGTGGCCAGCCGAGCGCTGTCGAGCCGCGCGCGGCGCTTTCCGCCCACCTCGAATTCCTGGTAGACCCCGAGGGTGGCCGAGCTCGTGTCGTTCTGAAAGGTCGGATTTGGCCGCAGGCCGGCAGTGATTTCGTTGGCTCGGTTGGACTCGACCGCTTGCGCCTGCGCTCGCAGCGCCGGATTTTGCTGCTCGGCGAGCGCGAGCGCTTCCGAGAGCGTCAGTCGGCGAGGCGATGCCTCGTCCGAGGCGCCTGCTGCAGCCGCAATCAACAGAATGGCCAGCGCGGCGGCAGGGCCGGCCCTTTGCCGCGCGCCCGGATCGGGAAAGCGTCTTGCAAGAACCAAAGGTTTTTCTCCTCGTGAACGAAACCGTCCTCCGGCGAACCGTGTCGCCGGCATTGCCAAGCCTCCGCGGGCCGGTGTTTAGGCGAGGACGGGAGGAGCGCGAGAAGGGGTGTCGGAGGGAACGGGGGCGAGCGTCGACAGAGTCGGCGCCACAGGGCGTTCGGCAAGGGGTCGGAGCGACGGGTTGAGGGTGATCGCGAGGGCGGGGGACGCGGCGAAATCGCTGTGGAAGCAGGCGAGGCAAGACTCGTCCTCGACGAGGTCGACCGGATAGAAGCCGACGCCGTGGCTCGCCGGGCCCACGATCATGGCGATCGTGCCGGAGTTACTGGGCCCATCCGAAACGAGGTCCGCGATCGAATTGAGATGGTGGTGCGGTGCCGCCGTGGCGGCCGCAAAAAGCGCAAGAAGATACAGAGCCGGAATCCGACGCCACCTCTTGAGCATGAGCGACGGCATTGTAAGGCCCCTGTCAAGGAAGCGCCAACCCATCGGCTGTCTTGAAGCCGGACGATCATCGCTTTCGGTCTGCGGTCCCTGATCCCATTCGCGGCCGCCCCCGCGGAGCCGACACCCGAGATCGTTCCGGCCGGCATGGGTGCGGTCGCCGGACCCCTGAAAGCCCTCCGCGACACCGCCGCACGCTGCCCGCCCTCTGACGAAACTGCGCCGGCGCTTATCAGGGAGGCCGACTCTGGCAACCGCTTTGCACGTGCCTAGGTCGACCAAGGAGGAGCCCATGATCGCCGCCGTTCAGTCCGACGAGCAGGAGCCGACCGCCAAGCGGGAGATTTGCGCGCGCTGTGGGAAGCCCGTCATCCCTCATGAACTGTCGGATCAGGGACCGCTGTGCCGCCCGTGCACGCTCGAGGCCACGGAGATCCGGCTCGAGTACGTGATCGACGGACGCATCTTCTCGAAGAAGCTGAAGGGAAACCTTCGGTCGGTCAAACCGGCGACGCGGGTCTAGCCCACGGGCAGGAGATGGCGGCCGGTGCGGATCGAGGCCCGGTTCGGCGCCGCCTTGCTCGCGTCGGCAGCGCTTCTCCCGCCCGACGCGCTCCCGGCGGACGCGGTGCCCGTGCGCTTTACGGAAGGAGTCGCACACGGCTTTCTGACGCTTTCGACGCTGGACGGAAAGGCGCTCGCGGACGGGGACCTGATCCAGACCGCGCGCGGAGACCGGGTGACGACCCGCGTCGTGCTCCAGTTCCGCGACGGCTCGATTCAAGACGAGACCGTCGTTTATTCGCAGCGCGACAGCTTGAGGCTCCTCAGGGATCACCTCGTACAAAGGGGGCCCAGCTTCCCGCGCGCCATGGATGTCCTGGTCGATGCGGAACGCGGCGAGGTCCGAGTCCGCTACGTGGACGACGGCAAGGAGAAGGTCGTGTCCGACCGCCCCGAGCTGCCCCCGGACCTGGCCAACGGCATGCTTCTCGCGCTGCTCAAGAACATTCAGCCGGAGGCGGCGCGCACGACGGTCTCGTTGGTGGCCGCCACGCCCAGACCGCGCCTGGTGAAGCTCATCGTCGCTCCCGCGGGCGAAGACGCGTTCTGGATCGGCGCGTCCCGGCGAAAAGCCACGCACTACGTCGTGAAGATGGAAATCGGCGGAATCGCAGGGCTCCTCGCGCCACTCCTCGGCAAGCAGCCGCCGGACTCCCACGTCTGGATCCTGGCCGGAGACGTTCCGACGTTCGTCAAATCGGAAGGTCCCATGTACGAAGGAGGGCCGCCCTGGCGCCTCGAGCTGACGAGCCCGGTCTGGCCTTCGGTCGCTCCGGGAAAACGCTGAGGCGCCGAGGGTCTCGTCGCGAAGAATCGCGCGCGTGACCGAGCTCGGGCCGGAGAAGCGCTTCCCTGGCTGGACGAAGACCTCGAGCGGGCATCAGATTAGAATCCCGGCTTGTGTGGACCTCGCCCCCGCCTCTTCCACGCGCTTTCATCCGGCGAGCCAGGACGGTGATCCTCCGGCCGCCGCGCCGTCCCGACATTCCGCCGAGGATCGCCCCGGACTCGACTGCCGCGTCCTCGTCGTTGAGGACGACCCTGCGACGCTCGAGGCCGTGGCCGAGCTCCTCGAGGCGGAGGGCATCGCCACCTGCCGGGCGCGCCACGGCGAGGAAGCCCTGGATCTGCTCCGGCGCGGCGCAACTCCCGCCCTCATCATCGTCGATCTCATGATGCCGGTGATGGACGGCTGGGAGCTCTGCCGGCAGATCGCGGCGGACGAGGCGCTAGCCGACACTCCGATCACCATCGTGACCGCCGCCGCCTCCATCGAGCGCATGCCCGTGCGCAGGAACGACGCGGGCTTCTTTTCCAAGCCCGTGGATTACGCCCGTCTCCTCGAGATCGTCAAACGTTACAGCGGGTGACCCGGGAGCGGCCATGACGGCAGGGTCGAGAGTCCTCAAGCACCCTGCCGTGGGCTATGCCTCCGTCCTCGGGCTGGTCCTGGGCGCGACAGCCTTGCGAGCCGCCCTGCATCCGTGGTTCGGATCTCGCGCCCCCTTTCTCTTCTACCTCCCGGTCGTTCTCGGAGCGGCCTGGACATGGGGCCTCGGGCCCGGGATTCTGGCGCTCGTCCTCGCGGAGCTTGGCGCGATACTCTTCGTCGGGCCGTCGTTCGGCTTCACGATGCCGCTTGACGAGGACTGGTTCACGCTGGCGACCTTCGTACCGGTCGGCGCCTTCCTGATTTTCGCCGCGGAGGTCGCGCGGAGAGCGCGCAGGGAGGCCGAAATCGGAAAAGGCAGGCTCGACCAGGCGCTCCGCGCGGCCAAGATGAGCTATTGGAACTGGGACATCGTCTCGGATCGGGTGAGCTGGTCCGAAAATCTCGAGGCCGTCCACGGCCTTCGCCCCGGTTCGTTCGACGGGAACTTCCAGGCCTTCTTGGATGTGATCCATCCGGACGACGCTCCTCGTCTGAAAGAGGCCATCGATCGGGCGGTGTGCGAGGGCGTCGACTACAACATCGACTTTCGGGTCCTCGCTCCGGACGGCGGTTTCCAATGGATCAACGGGCACGGCCACCCGGTCGTGCAGGGCGGCAAAGTGATTCGCATGGCGGGGATCGGGATGAACGTCACCGGGCACCACGCCGCGGAGGAAGCGCAGCGGTACCTCGCCGCGATCGTCAGCTCGAGCGAGGACGCGATCATCTCGAAGGATCTGACCGGCCGGATCCTCTCCTGGAACGCGGCGGCGGAGCGGCTCTTCGGGTATCGCGCCGAGGAGGTGGTGGGCCGGTCGATCGAGCTCCTCATGCCTCCCGAAAGCTCCGAGGACTACCGGAGCATCCTGGCGCGGATCGCCCGCGGGGAGCGGGTCGATCACTACGAGACGCGGCGCCGTCGAAAGGACGGCACGCTGGTGGAGGTGGCCCTCACGGTCTCGCCGGTGCGCGACGAGTCCGGAACGATCGTCGCCGCGTCGAAGACCGCCCGGGACTTGACGGCCTTGCGGGAGTTCCAGCGCGAGAGGGAGCGGACCCGGGAGCTCTTCTTGGCCACGCTGGGCCACGACCTGCGCAACCCCCTGAACACGATCACGGCCTCTCTCTTCTACCTCCAGCGCCACGCTCCGGACTCCGTCCAGCCGGTGGTCGCGCGCATGTCGTCGAGCTCCGACCGCATGGCCCGAATGATTGGCCAGCTCCTCGACTTCACGCGGTCTCGTCTGGGCGGCGGGATTCCGCTGGAGCCCAAGCCCGCAGATTTGCGGGCGATCTGTGCCTCGATCGTCGAGGAGCTCGAGATCCAGCACCCGAATCGCGTGCGTCTGACGGCCGAAGGAGACTTCTCCGGGGAGTGGGACGCCGACCGTCTCGCCCAGGTCTTCTCCAACCTGATCGCCAACGCGATCGACCATGGGTCGCCGGCCGAGCCCATCGGGATCGCCCTGTCCCGGGCCGACAGCGCCGTCCACGTCGAAGTCAGCAACGGGGGAGCCGGCATCTCGGAGGCGATGCGCGCGGTGATCTTCGAGCCGTTCCGCCGCGGCGCGGGCGAGTCGCGGGGTCCGTCGAGGGGCCTGGGCCTGGGCCTCTACATCACGCGGGAAATCGTGCGGTCGCACGGCGGCGCGATCGAGATCGACTCGCCGCCGGGTAAGGTCGTCTTCACCGTGAAGCTTCCAGTTCACGGCTCGCGGCGGGAAGCCTGACGAGAGCCGTCGCCGCGCGCCTCCCGCGCTGCCGGCGCCCGATCCAGGCGAGCCCGGCGGCAGCCCACGCGAGCTCTCGGATCCTCCGGACGACTCCGAACGACAGGCCCTTTGCCGGGTCGAGGCCGAGCAGGACGAAGATGAGGACCTTGCTGCCTTCCTGAGTCCCCATTCTCGCCGGCACGAAGAAGATCGCGCCGTCGATGGCGACGGCGAGGGCCTCGATGGCGAACGCGCGGCTCCAGCTCACGGGGACATGGAGCAGTCGGAGGATCAGGAAGGTCTCGACGATGCCGGCCTGCCACGCGGCCAGGGACGCGAGCACCGAAAGGGTAAAGGCGCCGGATCGCTCGCGCACGGCTGCGGCGATCTCTCCTCCGAGCCGCCGCCATCGGTCGGGCAGCGCGCTCCAGACCGCGCGGAGCCCGGGGATTCGCCGGATTCCTCTGCCGGCAGTGGCCAGAGCCTGCGGCGAGGAGGCCACGAGAATCAGGGCGAGCAGCAACCCGGCGAGCACGGCCGCCAGCGTGCGGAGCTCAGCGCGGATGCCGGCGTCGGCGACGAGGGGGAGGACCGCAGGCACGCCCGAAAGGATGAAAAGAACCTGCGCGACGAACTGCGTCAGGGCGGCGAGGCCGACCGAGCCGGCGGCGACGGGGCCCGGGACGAGCCCGCGAAGCAGGCTGGCGCGCGTGAGCTCGCCGGGGACGACGCCGACCGGGCTGACGGCGTTGATGGCGTCGCCCGCCACGAGCATCGGCGCGAGAGCCCGGACGGAAACTCCGTCGGCGCGCCGAAGGGTCGATCGCCAGGACAGGGTGTTGAAAAATACGGAGACGGCATGCAAGGCCACCACGGCCAGGATGCCCCATCCGAGCATCGCAAGGCTGTGGGCGAGCACGGACGGTCCTGTCCGGTACAGCAACCAGCCGAGCAAGAGCAGTCCGACCGCGAAGCCGAGACGCTCGAAGCGTTGGAGGAGTCCTGAGGGCCGCTTCCGCCCGGCTCCGTAACGCCTGCGTCGCGAGCGCACACGGTGAGCCCAGGTGCCGGCCCAGAAGAGATTCGATCCGACCGCGGCTCCGTAGAAGAGCAGGTCCAGGCGGCCGAGGGCGCAGAGCGGGACGAGAAGGTAGACGAAGTCGCGGCTGGCGAGCCGCTCGATCAGGAGATCGAGCCCTCCCGGTGGGTCGCCGGCACGCCGTACCGTCGCCAGGCCCACGGCAACGGCGCTGCCTACGACGCCCGCCGCCAGGAGCGCCGCGGCGACGGGCCACCAGCGACTGCCGGGACTCTGGTTGCGCACGTGCACCGCCACGGCGGCCAGAACCGCGAAATTGACGACGTGGTCCCCGAAGAGGTCGAGGCGCGCTCCGAACCTTGAGGCGAGCAGCTTCAGGCGCGCGATCTCCCCGTCGCAACCGTCGAGGATCGCCGAGATCCAGACGAGGAGGGAACCGAGGAGACTGGCGCCGATGCCGGACGATGCGATCAGCGCCGCGCCGGCGAGACCGACGGAAATGCTCGCCCAGGTGATCTGGTTCGGTGTGACCGGCGTGCGCAGTAAGACGCGCGAGAGGGTCACGGAGACTTTTCGGTCGAGCCGGCTCAGGTACCCGTCGGTGGCCTTGCCGACCTCTGCGAGCAAACCCTCCTCGAGCTTCCGAACCTCGGCGGCGTCGCGAGCGAGTCGCCAGGCGCTCCCGGGCAGCTCCACGACGACGGACCGGGGCGACGCGGCGGAAGGCGCCAGCGCCTCGGCCGCCGAAGTCCCCGCCGCGGGCGAGATGTCCGGGGGCACTAGAAGGTCGGGCGATGTCGCGGACGCGATGCCGGAGGAGGCGAGGGGCTTACTTATCGGGATAATCAAACGCCTCTACGGCGGCCACGACCAATGCGGCCAGCATGACGACTTGCCGTCTGGTGTCGTCCTTAGGAGCAAGTAGGATTCCCGAAATGCGCTCCAGAAAGAGCGGCACCCACTCCTCCATCGTCGTGTCGGCATATTCATCTCCCAATACGGCTCGTTGGTTGTTACGCTCGGTGGCTATCTCCTCAAGCACCTGGTTGGTGTGTATGTCCATAGTCCCTCCTTCCTGGTGCGCCTCGCGCTTGGCGGCGTCGAGGGCGGGGGCGATGCGATCTCGCATCACTAACGTCTCGCCTGGATTCGGGGCTCCCGGGGGCGGGCGAGCTCCATCGCCGTACGAACTTGGCCGAGCCGTCGCAGAACCACGCCGGTCGGACGACGTTCGCGTCGGCCAGAGCGCGGGCGGTTAGGACAACTGCGGGCAAACCCGCGACGAGCTCACTGGGAACGGACAGCAGAAACTGGACGGGGAGGGCGTTCTTCACGGCGCAGACCTACCAGGACACGGCCCGGCGCGGCGTGAGAGTTTCGGCTGGCGGCGTCGGTTCGGCGAGCAGGCGACCGCCGGGCCCCAGCCGGAACCGGCTGCCTCGCCAGTCGACCATGTGGCCGAAGAACGCCGACAACCAGAGGCCGAAGCCGAGCAGATCGCGGAGCGGGACGAGCCAGAGAAAACGACGCGAGAGCGGGTCGCGAAGGCAGCGCACGGCCACGTACCACGCCATGGCGAGGCGCAGCACCAGTGCCAGTCCTGCCATCCCGGTCGCGGCGACAGAGCCTCCGAGTAGCGCCAACAACAGGGCCGCCGGTATGCCCTGGGTGAACAGAAGGCCGGCGTAGCCCCATGGGCGGGCGGAGCGGATCCCTCGGTTCCAACGGATTTGATGCTGGACGAGATCGGACAGGCTCGCGGTCCCGAGGCGATGCTCGACGACGTCCTCGGAGAGCTCCACCCGGTAGCCCATCCGCGACGGAAGGTTGCCAAGAAGGTAGTCGTCCGCCAGATAGTCGGCGACGGCGTGAAATCCGCCGATGGCGTCGAGAGCGGACCGGCGGATCAGAATTCCGGAACCCATGGCGAAGGACACGCCCTCGAGGCGGCGGGCGACGAGCACGGAGGGCTGGAACTCGGTCGAGAGCCCGAGCGCGTCGAGTGTTCCCGGGAGCCCGGCCGCGTGAGAACGATATAGGCACGTGACCACGCCGACCTCGGGGTCGGCCAGCGTGCCGACGACCGTCTCGAGATGAGCGGGCCCGACGCGGATGTCGCTGTCCGAGACCAGGAGGATCGGGTGCTTGGCGACCGCCATCATGCTGCCGAGAATGGCGACCTTCGGGTTCAGGCCCGCGCCCCTCGCACTCACGACGATGTCGATGTCGATGTCGGGAAAGTCCCGCGCGATCCGGCGTGCCACCGCGATTCCCGGTTCGCTCTCGCTTTGCGCGCCGAAGATCACCTGGTAGCGAGGGTACGTTTGGCGGCAGAACGAGGCGAAGTTCTCGTAGGCGTCGCGGTCGAGGCCCTTGACGGGTTTGAGAATCGAGATCGGGGGGCGCAGATGCCGGCCGCGCAAACGAGTCTGTTTGAAGAATTCCCGGGCGGCGTGGATCGTCAATAGGTAGTACGCCGCCGATGTCCCGCAGATCGTGAACAACAGGACTTGCGTCACGACGGCGACGGGGTGCGACAAGTGGGTCCAGACCATGGGGCGTCTCCTCGGCGTCAGGGAGTTGGCGGGGCGCCGGTCGTTTCGCACTGAGCCAGGTCGGGAGCCAGCAGGAATCCCTCCGCGGCGACTGCGGTGCGGACCCGAGGCGAGACGAGCGCGGCGAGCTCCGCCGGCCCGGCGCCCGGGGGGCCGTTGCGGGGTGCTCCGGCAAGCTCGTGCGCCGGATGGCAGTAGATCTCGGAGGAGGGCGCCGAGATCCGCGGCAGAAGGTGGAGCAGGTAGTCCTCCGTGACGCGCCCCGTCATCAGGAGGCCGTACACGCGGTCGGCGTACTCGACGCCGGCGCGCTGGAGGATCCCTTCGCCGTGACGGCGAAGGCGCGCGAAGATCCACGACCACGCCGCCCGGGCGGCGACCGACCTGCGATCGAACGTCCGGGTGAGCTGGAGCTCCTCCCGCGGCATTCGGATGGAGGGAATCTGGAACTCCTGGGCGAGCGCGCCGAGGATGCGAAGAACGTACGGGTGCATGTGGAGGTGGAGATGGCCATCGACGTGGGACAGCGGGAGTCCGGTCTCCTGGAAGCGTTCCAGCTGAGCGCGGATCTCGCGCCGAAGGTCGCGGCGCGCGGCCGGCGAGAAGGCGTAGCGCAAGCCGGCGCGCACCGGGCTGTCGGGGAAGGAGCCGTCAGTCTCAACGAGGTGGGGAACTTTGCGGGGGGCGAGCGCGGGCTTGCCGCAGACGAGCGTCAAGTGAAGACCGATCCCGAGACTGGGCCGGGAACGGGCCAGGGCAACGGCCTCGCGGGCCGCGTCCCCTGTGACCATCAGGCTCGCGTGGGTCAGGATTCCGCGCTCGTGCGCCTCGACGATCGCGCGGTTGACGCCGGTGGAGAACCCGAAGTCGTCGCCCGTGACTGCGAGGCGCTTCACGCCCGGTCTTCCCTCTGCCACAGAAATCGCGCGAACTCCGCGCCTTCGCGCAGCCGGCGTTTGAGCATCCGCGGGCTCGTGGCCATCTCGAGAGTCATCTCGGCGACCTTTTTCGGTCGGAAATAAAAGCGTGTGTAGAGCTCTTCGACCGACGCGAAGATCTCCTCGTGGGTCAGGTGGGGGTAGGAGAGCGCGGCGACCTGGAGGCCGTCGTCGCCGACGAGGATGTCTTGCTCGGACAGCCAGCCGTTGGCCAGAGCCTGGCGGTACAGCTCGGTGCCCGGATACGGCGCCGCCAGAGAAACCTGGATCGTGCGGGGATTGATCTCCCGCGCGAAGCGGATCGTCTCGCGGAGTGTCTCGCGCGTTTCGCCGGGAAGCCCGACGATGAAGGTGCCGTGGATCACGATGCCCAACCGGTGGCAGTCCTCGGTGAAGCGCCGCGCGACGTCGATCCGGGTTCCCTTGCGGATGTTGTTGAGGATCTGCTGGCTGCCGGTCTCGTAGCCGACCAGCAACAGGCGCAGGCCGTTGTCTTTCAAGATCTTCAGGGATTCGTATGGAACGTTCGCCTTGGCGTTGCAGGACCAGGTCACGCCCAGGTCCGCCAGACGCTTCGCGATCTCCTCGGCGCGGGGCAAGTCGTCCGTGAAGGTGTCGTCGTCGAAGAAATACTCCCGGACCTGCGGGAAGAACCCCTTCGCGCGGCCGATCTCCTCGGCAACGTGCCCGGCGCTGCGCACGCGGTAGCGGTGGCCGCCGACCGTCTGCGGCCACAGGCAGAACGTGCATCGCGATCGGCAGCCGCGGCCCGTGTAGAGCGAAACGTACGGGTGCAGCAGGTAGCCGATGAAGTAGTCCTCGATGACGAGGTCGCGCTTGTAGACGTCCGTCACGAAGGGAAGGCGGTCCATGTCCTCGAGGATCGCGCGCTCCCGGTTGTGGATGATCCGGTCGTCGACGCGGTAGGACAGCCCGTCGACGGCATGCAGTGGCCGTCCCTCCGCCACCTCCTGGATCGTGAAGTCGAACTCGTTGCGTGCCACGAAGTCGATGGAGCGCGACGCCCGGAGGGAGGCTTCCGGCGCAACGGCCACGTGCGCGCCGACGAAGCCGATCCGCAGCTGCGGGTTCGCGTCCTTGAGCGCGTCCGCGACGCGCGCGTCGGAGCGAAACGACGGAGTGCTCGTGTGCACGACGGCGAGCTCGAAGTCCTCAGCGAGCGGGAGAACGTCCTCCAGCGAAAGCCCGCGCGCGGGCGCGTCCACGAGCCGGCTCGACGGCACGAGCGCCGCGGGTTGCGCGAGCCACGTCGGATACCAGAAGGATCGAATTTCGCGGCGGGCTTGATAGCGGGAACCCGCGCCTCCGTCGAATCCCTCGTAGGAGGGAGGGCTCAGGAAGAGCGTTCTCATCGGCACGCGAACCTCCGTCGAGTCGTGCGATCGATGGGTTGACACCCCGGGGGCCGCACTGAGCGCCGGAACCGGGGATCCAAGAACGCGATTCCCCTTCGCGCGCCGATCGAGAAGGTTTTTGATCGAGGATGAAATGACGCTAAACGCAGTCTGAACAGAAGCTAAACGACGTCGGGCGCCGACCTCGGCGGCGGGCCGCCGCTATAATTTCCCGTTCATGCGGATCCTGGCGGTGGAAGACGATCCGCGGATGGCGAGCCTGCTGTCGCGGGTGTTGCGGGAGTCGGGTTACGCCGTCGACGTCGTCGAAAATGGGGTCGCGGCCGCCGCGCGGGGCGCTTCGGTCGGATACGACCTCATCGTGCTCGACATCCTGCTGCCGGAGATGGACGGCTTCGAGGTCTGCCGGAGCGTGCGCGCTTCGGCGTCGGCGGTCCCGATTCTGATTCTCTCGGCGCGTTCGGAGATCGCGGACCGGGTTCGCGGCCTGGATCTCGGCGCCGACGACTACCTGTCCAAGCCGTTCGCCGTCGCGGAGCTCCGCGCGCGCGTCGCGGCGCTGCTGCGCCGCCGTTCGCTGCCGCAGCAGATCGCGCTGACCGTCGGGAGCATCCGCCTCGATCGCTCGAAGCGCTCGGTGGAAGTTCGGGGGATCGTCGTCGAGCTGACAGCGAAGGAGTACTCGCTCCTCGAATACCTGCTTCTCAACCGCGGGCGGACCGTGACCCGGCGAGAAATCGCCGAGCACGTCTGGGACGAGAGCTTCGACCCGATGTCGAACCTCATCGATGTCTACGTCGGGCGCCTCCGGCAGAAGATTGACGTCTTGTTGCCTGGGCGCCGAGGCTCCTTCCTGACGACGAAACGCGGCGAGGGCTATTTCGTCGAAGACGTGCGGCGGGTGCCCATCTGAGCCGCCTTCGGATTCGCTGGAAGCTCACCCTGTGGTACGGGACGGCCCTGTGCGCCGTGCTGACCCTCTTCTCCCTCGCCTCTTACGTTCGCTATCGAACCGCGGCCTACCGGGCGTTCGACAAAGACCTGCTAGCGAACCTTTCTAACCTCAAAACGGCCCTGGACGAAGACCTGGGTGAGATGATGGGGAGGGGGGATGGCGCGGGTGGGAGCGCCCCGACTCTCTCGCCGTCACAACGGACGACCGCGGCGGAGGCCACCCTCGAGGATTTCCGGCTCAGCGGGATGGACGCCGAAATTCGTGCCGGCGCGGACGCCCAGACCCCGGTGGCGAGGCTGGCCGGCGCCGGCGCCGGCGCCGGCGAGGTGAGGAGACCCCTGTTCGACGACGCGACGTGGAAACGGCTGGCCCATTCCGCCGGCGCATCCGTGCTTTCGGTCCCGGACGCCCGTCGCTCGGCGGTCATGAGCTTCGAGCCCGCGCCGGGCGCGGACAGGCTCACGCTCGCGGTCGCGGACCGGACGACCCTCGTCGAGGAGACCCTGGGCTCGATTCGCCGATCGCTGCTCGAGTTCGGGGCGGCGGGTCTGGCGCTCGCGCTGGCGGGCGGGTACTGGCTCGCGACGCGGACCCTGCGGCCAATCGACACCCTCACGACGCAGGCGGGGCAGATGGCGGATGTCGTCTCGACGGTGCCCTCGCACCGCCTGCAGGTTCCCAACGCCGACGATGAGCTCGGGCGGATGGCGTCGACGTTCAATCGGCTTCTGGAGCGCATCGAATCGGCGGTCTCGCAGTTGAAGCGCTTCGTTGCCGACGCCGCCCACGAGCTGAAGACTCCGATCGCGGTCGTCCGCGCGGAGGCGGAGCTGGCCCTCTCGTCCGATCGCACACCGGAAGCGTACCGGGAGTCCCTTCGGGCGATCGCGAGTGAGAGCGCGCGCCTGTCGCAGATCGTCGCCGATCTGACGCTCCTCGCGGAAGGACAGACACTGGTCCACCCGGTGGAGCGCCGGCTCGTCGACTTGAACGAAATGATTCACGAAGTCCGGCGGTCGCTGCGGTCGCTCGCCTCGGGCCGTGGAGTGCACGTGGAGGTCGACGCCTCGGGATGCGTCGAGTACCGGGGCGACGAGAGGCTTCTCCGCCAGATCTTCACGAATCTGGTCGAGAACGCCATCAAGTTCTCGCCCTCCGGCGGAAGAGTTGGAATCGGAGTGTCCGAGCAGCCCGGGTTTCGGGAAGTGCGCGTCCTCGACGAGGCACCGACCCTTGGCTCCGAGGATCGAGAGCGCGTGTTCGACCGTTTCTATCGGTCCCCGCAAGCGCGCGAGGCGGATGCGACGGGCAGCGGTCTGGGGCTCGCGATCGTGCAGTGGGCCGTCGGGTTGCACGGCGGCCGCGTGCGCATCGAACCCAGACTCGGCGGGGGCAACGTGTTCGTCGTCGAGCTCTCGGCCTCCGGTGAGGCTGCTGCGCGGGCTTGAACGGCACCTCAGGCCGGGCTCGAGGGAGGGGACCCCGCGAGACGGCCTTTCGGATCCAACCAACAGTAGAGAGAGGGCAGGATCAGGAGAACCAGGGGGCTCGAAAGCACGAAGCCCCCGATGACGGCGATCGCCAGCGGCTGCTGGAGCTGGGACCCTTCGCCCAGGGCCAGAGCGAGAGGGGCCAGAGCGAATGCGGTCGCGAAGATGGTCATCATCACGGCGCGCAGCCGCTTGCGCGAGGCCTCCGCCCAGGCGTCGGCGACAGGGACGCCGCGGCGAAGCTCCGCGCGCGCGTCCTGGATCAGGAAGACGGCTTTCTCACCCACGATCCCGACCATCATGATGGCGCCGACGAAGCTCGAGACGTTGAGCGTCATCCCGGTGACGATCAAGGATCCGAGCACGCTCGTCAGCACGGCCAGCGCCACCACGATCGTCAGGAGCGGCGCCCGCCAGTCGCCGAACTCGAAGAGGAGGATGATCGCGACGAGGAGAAGGCCGCCGAATAGGACGCCCAGCAGGCCCTTAAAGGAGCTCTGCTGCTGCTCGTAGAGGCCGGCGTAGCGGATCGACATGCCGGGTGGCAGCGCAAGGGCGCTCGAGAGGCGGCTCCGAATCTCCGCGATCGCGCTGCCCAGGCTTCGGCCCGATAGGCGGGCCGTCACGCCGACGTACGTCCGCAGGTTCTCGCGGTGGATCTCCGCCTCGGGCGCGCCGGTGGAGATCGTCGCGAGGACCGAGAGGGGGATTAGGCCCCCGGGGGTCAGGATCGGCAGCTCGGACAGCCTCGAGAGATCCGGCCCGCTCCGCGAAAAGACGCGAACGTCGTAGATGCGCTCGCCGAGGCGGAGGTTTCCGGCCACGGTTCCCGTCAGCGCCGGCTGGACCTCCGCGTGGAGGCTCTCGGCGGTGAAGCCGAACCGGGACAGCGCCTCGGGGCGACCGGCCACGACGAGGTTCGGGCCGGCAATCGTGATGCCGTTGAAGACGTCTTCGACGCCGGAAACGGCGTCCAGGACCTTCGCCGCCGCACGCGCCTTCTGCTGGAGCAGGGTCTGGTCTTCCCCGTAGATCCGGACGTCGATCGGCTGGGGCTCGCCACCCGTGAGATCGCCGATGGCGTCCTCGAGGAGCTGGCCGAAGTCGGCGCGCATCGCCGGCTCCGCCGCCGCGATCCTCGCGCGCAGGTCGGCGATGACCTCCTCGACGTCGCGGCGCCGTCTGCGGGGCTTCAAGCGAACCACGATGTCGCCCGTGTTGGGCTCGGTGACGAAGAACCCGAGCTGGGTCCCCGTGCGGCGCGCATACGTCGCCACGTCCGGGAGCGCCATGATGATGCGTTCGACCTGGTTGAGGGTCTGGTTCGTGTCGGTCAGAGACGTGCCGGGGGGCGTCCAATAGTCCAGGATGATCGAACCCTCGTCCATCGTCGGCAGGAAGTCCGACCCGATCGCGCGGTACAGCAGAACGCCGCCCCCGAGCAGCCCTACCGTCACGGCGATCGCGACCGACGGATGGGCGATGAAAAACCGAGCGATCCGCGGCGGCCGGGGGCGCCGGGCGGCCCGCG
>JBASRI010000235.1:0-3494 GCA_049273755.1 Thermoanaerobaculia bacterium | reverse complement strand
GCCCGACGCCGCGCTGCCGGCCGTCTTCCCGCAGAATCCGCCGGCGAGCCCGGCCGACTGGCCGGTCGTGCCGTTCCGCCGCGAGTGGCTCGGCACCGACTACCCGGGCAGCACGCCCGAGACGGCGATCAAGCGGCTCCTGCGCTTCACCTCGTCGATCGTCAGCTACAGCTCAGGGGCCGAGCCGGAGGACGCTTACACGCTGGAGGAAGGGGCCAACGAAGTCGCCCTCACGGCTCCGGGCACGCCGCTCGCCGGCGCGTTGCTGGACGCCTACAACTACTTCGTCAACAGCGTCTTCCCGGGCCCGACCAGCGGCGGCGCTCCCGACCCGGCCATCGATTGCCGCAACTACATCATCGTGTTCGTCACCGACGGGCACGACGAGTGCGGCTCGGATCCCTGCACCGGCGGCCTGACCGGAAACGGCCCGGCCGGCGACCTGGGTCAGGTGCTGCTGCCCGAGAGCGCCGCGGGGCGCCGCGCGGCCGCCAACGCTCTCGACCCGAGTGTGCGCATCAAAGGAATCCCGGTCTTCGTCGTCGGCCTCAACAGCGATCCGTCGTTCTTCCCGGCCTTGAACTGCATCGCCACGAACAGCGGAGGCCAGCTCTTCGCGGCGACCGACCGGACACAGCTGCAGGCCGCTCTCGAGTCGATCCTGGACTTCAAGCGCGGCGCGAACTTCTTCGCGGCGCCCTCGGTGCCCGCGTTCTCCGGCGGCCTGGGCGACACCGCGCAGATCGGCGCGGTCATTCCGAGCCACCTGAACACCAACGGCGACCTCTCGAACTGGTCCATCTGGACGGGCTCGATCAAGAGCTTCCAGCTCGACGCCAACGGCACGATCCCGGTCGTGACCGCGGCCGCCGCCACGGCGCCGCCGACGCCCACACCCACGCCGGTCCCGGTGACCGGCACGTTCGCCGACGAGTCGGATCCGAACAACTCCAACCCGGCCGCGCGCAAACCGGTCTGGAACGCGGGGCGTGTGCTGGGCTACACCGACCCCAGGGCAGAGCTGACCGCCGGCGCCGCGCCCGTGGCGGCTGTGCCGTCCGGACGCGCGCCCTCGATCTCGGTCTGGCCGGGCCGCAAGATGGTCTTCGCCCGCGACTCCTCCGGTGTTCCGCTCGTCCGGGCGAGCTTCTTGCCGGATTCCGGAAGCTGCACGGGCGCGGGATCGGCCGGAACCTGCTTCGACGACCTGATGATCGACATGGGTCTGACCCCGACCTCCAACGCCGCCAACCAGAACCGCGCGGTTCTGACCGTGCAGTTCCTGCGGGGCGGCGCCTCGGCCTTCGGCAGCCGCGATGAGATCTTGAACGACCCGTCGGTCCGTCCGGCGACGATCGGCGTCATCGGTCCCAACACCGGTCAAGAGCAGCGCTTCTCGTACTTCTTCCAGGACGACGCGCCTCTGCCGGGCGCCCCGCCGCAGGTGCGCACCGACGACGACGGGACGGCGCCCGCGGGCTACGCGCACAAGCTCGGCGACATCTTCCATTCCGAGCCGCTGATGCTGGATCCGCCCCGCTACTTCCAGTACCTGTCGGCGAACCTGACGCCTCCGGGCACGACGACGCCGCAGCCCTACGTCGACTTCGCCACGCTGCACGCCAAGCGGCGCAAGGTCCTCTTCGCGGGATCCAACGACGGCTTCCTGCACGCGTTCGACGGCGCGGTCTGGGGACGCGACACGTCCAATTTCCCGACCGCCTTCGACCTCGGAACGGGCCGCGAGATCTTCGCGTACTCGCCGCGCCAGGCGATGGGCAGCAAGATGCCGAACCTTCTCAACTTCCCGCCGCTGCCGCAGTACTTCGTGGACGGCTCGATGGCCACGGCGGACGTGTTCGTGGATCCCGTGTTCGCCGGCAACCCCGATCCGACCGAGAGGGTCTGGCGGACCTACCTCATCGGGAGTCTTCGTCAGGGCGGCTCGGGCTACTACGCGCTCGACGTCACGCAGCCGGACGACATCGTGACGGCCGCCGGTCCCACGCAGGGTGAGATCGTCGGCAGCAAAGACGCGTCGCCGGGCTGCCTCAACGGCGGCCCCGGAAGCTGCACCGCGGGTGCGGCGACCAATCGCCCGTACCCCACGATCCAGTGGGAGTTCACCGATCCGGGAGCGGCCTGCACCGAGGGCTGCGCCACGGTGGCCGCGCCGATGGGCGAGACCTGGTCGCGCCCGGTGATCGGCCGGATCAAGGTCTTCTCGGATCCGGGCCCGCCCGCGGTCTTCGAGGACCGGTACGTCGCGATCTTCGGCGGCGGATTCGATCCGAGCTTCACGCCTGGCGACCGGGTCGCGCTGCGGCTGCCCAAAGGACGCGCGCTCTACATCGTGGACGTCGAGACCGGCCAGATTCTCTACAAGACCACCGAGGGGCAGCACGCCGTGAGCGGTACCCTCGCGGGACCGGTGCATTTCGCTCCGATGCCGGCGCCTCCGGCCGTGGCCGACTACAACGACGACGGCTACCTCGACGTCATCTACATCGGCGACGTCAACGGCAACATGTGGCGCGTGAACCTCACTCCCGACCCGGTCAACGGCGTGGGCGACATCTCTTCGGGCCAGATCACCGGCTATCAGCCGTTCTTGCTCTTCAACGGGTGCGGCACCATCGCCGACGCGATCTGCCCGAACACGTGGCCGATCTTCTACGAGCCCGGCATCGTCTTCCTGGGCGGCTCGGCGAATCCTCCGGGGCTCGGCATCGCGTTCGGCACGGGCAACCGCGGGGAACTGGCACGCCCCAACACCCAGACGCAGGACTTCTTCTACGTGGTAGACACGGGCCAGATGTCGAAGACGTTCCGAGATTCGGACCTGCACGACCTGACGCCGGGCGTGGGCACACCGTGCACCCTTCCGTACGCGGGCGCCTGCGCGAACGCCGTCAACGGTTTCAAGCTGCCCTACGGCTCCGCCAACGAGAAGACGACCTCGACGGTCTTCTCGACCCTGGGGTATCTGTCTCTGATCACGTTCACGCCGGACTCGGTCAGTCCCTGCGCCACCAACGGCAGCTCGTTCCGGTACCGGTTCTTCTTCCTGACGGGCCGGGGCTTCTACGGCACCGCTGGCACGTACGCCGACTACCAGCAGTCGCTGGGCGAAGGCATGGCGATGGCCTCGCAATCCACGTCGCCGCAGGGCGATATAATCGACACGGTGCTGTTCTCGGGTGGCGGTCTCGACCAGCAGATCACGCCGGGAGCCGTGCATACGCTCGAACGAAACTGGAAGGAACAACAGTGATCCGCTTCCGTCTTGGATTAGCCGCCGCCGCGCTCGTCGCGGGTGTGGCGGCGGTGGCCCTGGCGGGGGAAGTCGTCGTTCTCAAAGGCGGGACGGTCGTCCAGCTCAACTCGCCGGTGGTGCGCCGCGGCAACACGGCGTACCTGACCCGGACCGACGGAACGCTCCTTTCGGTCCCGGCCTCCGAGATCGACCGGGACGCGACTGCGGCGGCCAACCG
>JBASRI010000232.1:0-4902 GCA_049273755.1 Thermoanaerobaculia bacterium | reverse complement strand
TCCCAGATGAGCGCGCCGTCCGCGCCGGGCGCGCGGCGCGCGAAGAGCGCGTCCCTGCCGTCCGGCATCCAGCGAGGGTCCGAGGCCGAGAATCCATTCGCGCGGGGGAGCGTCCAACGCGGCGGCGCCTCCGTCGCGTACCCCGCGATCTCCCAGACTGAGAGAACGCTCGAACGCGGACTTGCGTCGCGGCGGGCCAGCAGCTTCGTCCCATCCGGACTGACGCCGACCGAGGCGGTCCCGCCCTTCAGGCGAAGCCAGAGGTCCCCCTCGACGAGGCCCGCCGATTCGAGGCGTTTCTCCTCCTCGAGCGCGCGGGCCTTCGTGTCGGCGACGAACGCGGCGTAGAGGTCCTTCGGCGGGCCGCCGAAAACCGAGCGGAACGCGCCTTCGAATCCCCTCCACTCCTCCATGGCGCGCCAGAGCTCGGGCAGCCGATCCCCTCCCTCGCGCTCGGCCAGCCACTCGAGGTAAGCCGAGCCCACCAGGTACGCCAGCGAGCCCGAAAGCCAGCCTCGCGTCGAGGACAGTTTTCCGTAGGGAGGCAGCTCGTCGTCGAGGGCGAGCCGGCGCACGACCATCGCACGAAACACCGAGCCCGGCCGGCCGGATCCCGTCAGCTCCCCTTCGATCAGCGTCGCGTAGCCCTCGAACACCCAGCGCGGCGCGCGGAGGGCGAGCGGACCCAGCGGCGCCGGCGAGAAGCGCGCGAGCGCGCCCAGCGGCCCCGTCCCCGGCCGCCCCAGATGCGCTACGTGTGCGAGCTCGTGCACCGAGAGGACCTCGACCCAGTCGGAGAAGCGCCCCGTGCTCGACTCCGCGTCCGGAGGAAACGCCCACACGACGATCTCGGGCCGGTCGAGCCAGGGGACGGCCGCGCCGTTGGCGGCGGCCCGCGGATCGCGGATGATCACGTCGATCGGAAGGGCGGGCGCCCAGCCGACCCGTTCGGCGACCCGAGGGTTGGCGCTCTCGAGCGACTCCGCCGTGTGCCGGGCGAAGGCGGCGAATTCCCGGGGGAAGTGAACGCGGAAGTGCGGTGTGGAAAGCGTGCGCCAATCGGCCGACGGCCCCTGCGCCACAGCGGACGAGGACAGCGCGAGGACGAGCAGCCCGACGAGCCGGCCGCGGCGCATCGCCGAGAGGCTATCAGGGGGTCGCGCTCGGATACACTCCGCGCACAACGCCCGAGCAGGTTGCTGAAAAAGGGTGTGGGATGGGCAAACGCCGCACGTACGCGGCGTTCCCTACTGCCGGAGGTGAAGCGTTGGTGGTCGGGTGCCGAGCGCCGCGGCGTCAGATGCGAGGAAGCGCGACGACGGCGATGCCTTCGCATCGCCGAGGAGCGATGGCGCGGTGTTTTCAGAGGCGCTCGACGCGCCCGACGGGAGCGGAGAGTGGTTCACGGCTACTAACGGCAGGCGTATGGATAGGGCCCCGGTAGCAGAGACTCTCGGCCGCCGTTCGCGAAGCGAACGCCTGCGGCCGAAAGCTCTCGCGCCCCGTTTCGCTCTTGCTCTGGCTCTCGCGGCATCTCCCGCGCGCGCCGCCGACGCGTGGACGCCGATCGGCCCCGAGGCCGCGCAGGTGGACGCGCTCGCGCTCGATCCCTCCGCGCCCGGCACGCTCTACGCGGGGACCTTCGGCGGCGGCCTCTACAAGACGATCGACGGCGGCGCCTCCTGGAAGCCGCTCGCTGGGGTTCCGCGGGAGGCCGTCGTCACGGCCGTCGCGGTCGACTCCTCGAAGCCGTCGACGGTCTGGGCGGCGACCGATGGGCACGGGGTCTTCCGAAGCACCGACGGTGGCGCGGCCTGGAAGCGCGTGCTCGACGAAGACCGGCAGGCTTGGACGGCGATCGCGATCGACTCGAAGGGCGTGGTCTTCGTCGCGGGCGACACGGGACCGATCGACGGCGTGCACCGCACCAGCGACGGCGGCGCGAGCTGGAAGCGCTCCACCGCTGGGTTCCCGCACAACCACCGCATCCTCGCGCTGGCCGTGGAACCCAGGACGCCGTCCACGCTCTACGCCGGCCTCGGAGGCGAAGGCGTCTACAAGTCGACCGACGGCGGCGTGAACTGGGCCCCGTCGAACACGGGCGTCGCGAGCGAGTTCGTCGGCGCCCTCGCCGTCCAGCCCACGCGCCCATCGACGATCTTCGCCGGGACCGGCTCGGAGTTCTTCCAGAGCGACGATTCCGGAGCGACCTGGTCGCAGGCGAACCCGGGCGCCTGGAGGTACGAGGGCGCGTCCGCGTTCGCGTTCGACCCGAAGGACCCGTTCACGATCTGGGTGGCGATTCCCAACCGCGTCATCAAGACGGACGACGGCGGCCGCAAGTGGGTCGACGTCGCGAAGGGCTTCAACTGGATCAATTTCAGCGCGCTCGCCCTCGACCCCTCCGGCACTCTCTACGCCGGCACGAACCGCGACGGCGTCCTGAAGACCACCGACGGCGGCAGGAGCTGGTCCCCGAGCTCCCGGGGAATGCGCGCCGTGAACGTCGAGGCCCTGGCCGTCGACCCGACCGCGCCCGGAACGATCTACATCGGCTCGGTGCAGGGCAATGTCACGAAGACGACCGATGGCGGCAAGACCTGGGCCCGCAAGGGCGAGGGCATGGAGACCACCGACGTCCGCTCCATCGCCGTGACTCTCCGCTCGCCGAAGGTCCTGCTCGCGGGAACCGACGAGGGGATCTACCGCAGCGAGGACGCCGGCGAGACGTGGACCCTGGCCCACGAGGACGTCGTCGTCAACCGGGGCGTTCTCTCGATCGTCTTCGACGGAGGCGACCCGTCCGTCGTCTACGCCCGCGACCCCGACACGATCTACAAGAGCACAGACGGCGGAAAGAAGTGGACGGAGCTCCCCGAGCAGCTCGAGCGCGGCGGAGACTTGAACGGGCTCTTTGGGTTCGCCGACGTCCCCGGCGCGGCAGGGACGCTCTTCGCGAGCACGCACGCCGGGCTCTTCAAGACCACCGACGGAGCAAAGTCCTGGTCGAAGTCAGGCGCGGGGATCCCGTCCACGCGTGTCCAGTGCATCGCCGTGGATCCGGTGTCCAAGGCGATCTATGCCGGCACCGACGGCGAGGGAGTCTTCAAGAGCAAGGACGGCGGCGCTACGTGTACTCCGGCCGGAAAGAGCCTCGGACGGGAGAGCATCCAGGTCCTCCGAATCGACCCCGACGGGGCCGTGATCGACGCCGGCCTCTGGAAAAAGGGTGTCTTCCGTTCCACCGACGGCGGCGCGACGTGGGCGCGAATCGGCAGCGAGCCGCCGCACCCCGACGTCGTCGCGCTCTCCGCCGACCCCGCGTCGCCGGGGCACCTGCTGGTCGCCACGGACGGCGGCAGCGTCTGGCGGCTCGACACGAGCGCGACGGAGAAGCCGGCCCCGGCGCCGACGCCTCGACCCGCCCACAAGAAGCCGTAACCTTCAGCCGGGACGCGCGTCTCCCCCTGCGACAGGGAGGACCCATGACGAAGCCGAGTCTCAAGATCGCGTTCCTTGCTCTGCTCCTCGTCGTCCCGACCGCCTCGCGCGTCTCCGGCGGCGACGATCCCAACCCTGCGCCCAGCGCCCGAAAGGAAAAGAAAAAGATCGTCGTGGCGACCCCCGAGAGGGAGATCGTGGTGGACGACGACGGAGTCTTCCTGCGGGGCGACGGCGAGGATCCGGAAGTCTTCGCGGGTCTGGACGACCTGGAGAACCTGAACCTTCCGGGCGAGCTCCACTGGATGTCCGCCGGAGGCTACATCGGCGTGCGCCCCATCCCGATGACTCCCGAGCTCCGGCAGCACTTCGGGGCGCCCGAGGACACCGGCGTCTTCGTCGGCAGCGTCGAGAAAGACGGCCCGGCCGCGAAGGCCGGCCTCGCGGTCGGCGACATCGTGACAGCGGTGGACGGAGACGCGATCGCGTCGCCGCGCGAGCTCGCGCGCGCGGTGCGCCGCAAGAAGGAGGGCGAGAACGTCAAGATCGACTTCCTACGCGGCGGCTCGAAAAAGAGCCTGTCGGTGAAGGTCGCCCGGCGCAAGGGCGAGGAGATCCGCCTCGGGGACCTCGGCCACGGGAAACGCTGGCGCATCTCGCCGCCGGAGGCGCCGGAGCCGCCGATGACGCCCTTCCCGCCGCGCTGGCGCGGTCTCGAGAACCGAATCCACGAGCTCGAACAGCGCCTGCAGGAGCTGGAGGGGCGGCTTCCGAAGTAAGCCGAGCGAATCACGGTCCGGCCGCTTCCTGGCCGGATGCTCGCGCGTACTCGGCGATCGACCGCGGTGGAGCCCGGCTGAACGTCCGCTGCCGAAAAGCTTCCGTGGTACAACGGTCGCGGGCCATGCGAGCTTGACGGGTCGCAGCGAGTCGCGTCTCCCGGAGCGCCGGCGCGACGGCATCGCCGTCGCTTTCCTTCTTCTTCTCTTCCTGGCTCAGTGGTCGCGCTTCGTGCTCAGTGACCGCATCTTCTATTTCCGGGACCTGAGCTTCTTCTCGGCCCCGCTGCTGGTCGAGGTCGCGCAGCAGTGGCGGTCGGGACATTTCCCTTCCTGGAACACGCACCTCGCCTGCGGCGCGCCCCTCGCCGCCAACCCCAACGCCGGAGTTTTCTTTCCGGACTCCTGGCTCGTGCCGCTCTTCGGCGGCTGGCTCGAAGGCGTCAAGCTCCTGCTGCTGGCGCGGCTGCTCCTGATCCCGCTGGCGGCCTATGCGGCGATGCGCAGCGTGAAGATCGGGCCGGCGGGCGCGTTTCTGACGGCCACCGCGGTTTCGCTCTCCGGACCGGTCGCGACGACGCTGTCGAGCTTCCCGGCCCATCTGGCGGGCACGATCGTGTTTCTTCCGCTGGCGGCCGCCGGTGCGCGCCTGGCGTCGGATGCCGGAACGCGGCGGCCCGCG
>JBASRI010000219.1:0-8560 GCA_049273755.1 Thermoanaerobaculia bacterium | reverse complement strand
AAGGAGAGCTTACCGCGCGGCTCTGGGTCCTCGCGCCGGCCTCGCCGTCGGTCTCGGCGGCGGTGGGAGCGGTGATGGCGGCGCTCGCGGAGTTCCCGAACGCCGAGCTCGTCGGCGTGGCCGGAGGCGGCGGACCGCCCTCCGAGGCCGACCTGGCTGCGCTCGCGCGGCTCCAGGCCTACTTCCGCGGCGAGGTCTCTCCCGATCCGACGCCAACCCGGCGCACGGCTCGCGACGGGTCTTCGGCCGCCGTGCCGCGCTATTTCGACGCGAAGGCTTTCACGCCCATTCTGCTTCTGGCGCAGGACCCCGTCGGGGAGGTGCGCATCGAGCTTTCCGGCCCTTTCGTACGGGCCACCGTCGAGAACCTGGCCTCCGGAGTCAAGCGCGACTTCGAGCTCCAAGGCGCTGCGGCCCTGACGCTGGACCTTTCGCGAGGCCCGCTCGCCGTCGTGCTGCGCCCCGCCTCCCGCTCGGGCGCCGATACGAAAGCCGCCGTCCAGGTCGGTGCCGAGCGCGGGCTCACGGCCGAGGAGATCATCGCGCGCGAGCGCGCGTGGGACGCCGGCCAACGCGAAAGGGTCCAGACGTACATCGCGATGGCAGAGACTTCGCTGCGCTTCCGCGTTGCGGAGTTCGCCGGCTCTCTCGACCTGACGATCCGGGGACCGATCTTCTATGAGCGCGGCAAGCCGCCCGATTGGGAGTGGCGCGAGTTCTTCTTGAACGGCGTCAAGTGGAAAGGGCGCACGATCCCCAAGCTGCCCCTCCTCCAGCCTGAGAAGGTGACCACCCTGCCTCTGGACATCCGTCTGACGGAAGAGTACGAGTACGCCCGCGACGGCGAGACGGTGGTCGACGGCCGGCCGGTCTACCGAGTGACGTTCCGACCGAAGCAGGCGACCGGGGACAAGCCGCTCTATCGGGGCACGGCCTGGATCGACCGCGAGACGTTTGCGCTGCTGCGGCGCGAGTCCATCCAGCTCAACCTCTCGGGGGACACTCTCTCCAACGTCCAGACCGAGTTCTACCGGCCCGTGCCCGGAGCCGAGGAGGTCTGGCTGCCCCTCGAGATTCGCGGCCAGCAGGTCTTCTCCACGGCCGGGCGCACGACGGCCATCGAACGGTACGTCCAGATGCACGACGTGGAGATCAATCCGCCCGACTTTCGCAAGCGCCTCGAGGAGGCCTACGCCTCGAAGTCTCAGATGGTGCGGGACACCGACCAGGGTCTGCGGTACCTGGTGCCGGACCCCAATGCGCCGGCGGCGCGCGTGGTGGAGGAGAAGCTCAGCCGCAAGAGCCTCTTCGGCCTGACGGGCGTGTTCTACCAGACCGGTCAGGACTACCCGCTGCCTCTGCTCGGCGTCCAGTATTTCAACTTCGACCTGTTCGGAAAGGGCAAGCAGCTCTCGGTTTTCTTCGCCGGCGTGCTGCTCTTCGCCAACTACACCGACCCGTCCCTCTTCGGCACCCGGTTCGACCTGGGGGTCGACGTTTTTGGAGTCGCCATCCCGTTCACCGAAACGAGCTATCGCGACGGGCACGAGGTCGTGTCGGAGAAAATCAAACACATTCCCGAGTTCGCGCAGGTCAACGTCGGACATCCCATCGGGCCGTACCTGAAGGCTTCGGTGGGCCTCTTCACGCAATGGGACAACTACCAGCGCCACGCCGACACGGGTCCGACCTTCGTCACCCCGGTGGACACCCTCACCAACGGTGCCGAGCTGCGGCTGAGCTGGAACCAGGCCGGCTACAACCTGGCTGGAAAGGCCGGGTATTTCTCGCGACGCAAGTGGGAGCCGTGGGGAGACCCCGCGACCTCCGGATATTCCCCCGACCAGAAAGACTACTGGCGCTACTCGCTCGAGGCGACCAAGGGGTTCTATTTCGCCAACTTCCGAAAGCTCCTCGTCAAGCTTTCCTACCTCGACGGCACGGACCTCGACCGGTTCTCGCAGTGGGACTTCGGACCCTTCGGCGGCAACGCGATCCGCGGCTTCCCCGGCGGCAGCGTGCGGGCCGACCGCGCCGTCCTCGCCAACGTCTCCTACGGCCTCAACATCGAGAACCTCCTCCGCTTCGAGGTCTTCTACGATCAGGCTCTCGTCAAGAACGCTCTTCAGGGATTCGACCACACGTACTTCTCGGGCGCCGGCATCTCCACCGCATTCAATGGCCCCTGGGAGAACACCCGGATTCGCGGAGAGGTGGGCGTCCCCGTCGTGCGCCACGGCGTCTCCGGGTTCACGATCAGCGCGCAGCTCCTGAAGCTCTTCTGACGCACGTTCGGGCTTGAAAGTCGCGCCCCCTTGCGCGACCATTAGACAGAAACAGACTCTGAAAGGACGTGCCCATGCGGAGCGTCTGGAAGCTTCTGGCGGCTTGTGCTTTCGGAGTCATGGCGAGCGGGGTCGTGCTCGCCCTCGGCACCGTCATCTACGTCGACGCCTCGGCGACGGGAGCCAACAACGGGTCGAGCTGGGCCGACGCCTTCACCGACCTTCAGGCCGGGTTGGGCGCCGCCGTGTCCGGCGACGAGATCTGGGTCGCGGCGGCCACCTACAAACCCACCGCCTCGGCAAACCGAGCGACATCCTTCGCGATGAAGAACGGCGTCGGCATCTACGGCGGCTTCGCCGGCACCGAGACGCAGCGGTCCCAGCGCAACCCCGCCGTCAACGTCACGATCCTCTCGGGCGACATCGGGACAGCCGGCAACCCTTCGGACAACAGCTTTCACGTGGTGATTGCCGATGCGACCGTGACCCTCTTGGGCGTGCTCGACGGCTTCACGATCACGGCCGGACAGGCCGACGGGGCCAGCCCCGACTTCCAGGGCGGCGGAATGTGGGACAACGGCGGTTCCCCGACGCTGACGGCGTTGAAGTTTACCGGCAACTTCGCAAGCAATTCGGGAGGAGGCCTGCGAGTCACGAACGGGGCGCCGGTTCTCGACCGCTGCGTCTTCCAGTCCAACTCGGTCGCCTTCATGGGGGCGGGCGGCGGCTTGAAGTCCGGCGGCGGAAGCAGCGTCGTGATCAAGAACAGCGTCTTTCTCTCCAACGTGATCTCGAGCGGCCCAGCCGGAGCCGGAGGCATCGAGAGCGCGGGCGGAATGACGTTGATCAACTGCGAAATCGCTCAGAACAATCCGAATGGCATCCAGTTCATTTCGGACACCAACACGATCGAAAACTGCACGATCGCCAACAACGCGGCCTACGGACTGGCGTTCGTCATCAGCAACAACAACACGATGACGAACACGATCGTTTGGGGGAACAGCACGGCCGGCGTTTTCACCAGTAGCTCGACTTTCACTGCCAGCTACTGCGACAACCAGGACGGCGTCAACGGGGTCGGCAGCATCAGCGCGAACCCCCTGTTCCTCGCGCCGCCCGCCGACCTGCGCCTGGGATCCGGATCGCCGGCCGTGGACGCGGGCAATAACGCGGCCGTGCCGGTGGGAACGACGACGGACGTCGCGGGCCTTCCGCGCTTCTTCGACGACCCTGCCGTGGTCGACACCGGCGCGGGGACGCCTCCGATCGTGGACATGGGCGCTCACGAGCGCGTGCCGTTGTCGGTATCGGCGCCCTCCAGCCTGAGCCTCTGCGCCGGCGCCGACGCGGTCTTTTCGGTGACTGCCCAAGGCCAGCCGACGATCACCTATCAATGGCGCAAAGGCGGCTCGCCGCTGACCAACGGAGGCCGGATCTCCGGCGCCGATACGACCACGCTGACGATCTCGGCGACGGTCCCGGGCGACGCCGGGTCCTACGACGTCGTGGTCACGGACGGCTTCGGGCAGTCCCTGACCTCGACGTCGGCCACACTCACCGTGACGGCATCGCCGGCACAGCCCACGATCACGGCGCCTGTCTCGGTCGCGGTCGGCTCAACCGGGAACGCCGCGAGCGTCGTGAACCACCCCGGCTCGACCTACAACTGGTCGCTGTCGGGAGGCACGATCACCGGCGGCCAGGGCACCAGCCAGATCACCTTCAACGCCGGCCCGGCCGGAACGCTGATGATCGCCGGCGTCACTGAGAGCGCGAACGGCTGCTCGTCGCCGCTGGCGTCCGCCAGCATCCTGGTGGACTTCCTCGACGTGCCTCCGGCGGATCCCTTCCACAGCTTCGTCGTTACGGTCGCGCGCCACGGCATCACGGCGGGCTGCGGCGGTGGGAACTACTGCCGAAATGCCTCGGTCACGCGCGCGCAGATGGCGGTCTTTCTCCTGAAGGCCGAGCACGGCTCGGGCTACATCCCGCCCCCCTGCACCGGAATCTTCGCCGACGTCACGTGCCCCAGTACGTTTGCCAACTGGATCGAGCGGCTCTACGCCGAAGGCATCACCGGCGGCTGCGGCGGCGGAAACTACTGCCCGGCCAACGCCGTGACGCGCCAGCAAATGGCGCCCTTTCTCCTGAAGACCGAGCACGGATCCGGCTACACGCCGCCCGTCTGCACGGGGGTCTTCGGCGACGTGACGTGTCCGAGCCTCTTCGCCGACTGGATCGAGCGGCTCTACGCCGAAGGCGTGACGGGCGGCTGCCAGGCCTCCCCGCTTCTCTACTGCCCGACCAACCCGAATACGCGGGGCCAGATGGCGGTGTTCTTGGTCAAGACGTTCGGTCTGCAGTAGCCCATCGCGCGACGCCTGGCCGGTCGGCCGGGCGCCGCGTCCGTCCTCCCCTGCTATCATTCGCGCCCATGCCCGAACCCATCCCCATGCCGTCCGCCGTCACACCCGTGCGCCGGGCGCTCGTCTCCGTCCACGACAAGACCGGCCTCGCGGAGCTCGGCCGCGCGCTCGCCGAGCGAGGCGTCCAGCTCGTGTCGACCGGAGGCACCGCGGCTCACCTCAAGGAGGCCGGCGTTCCCGTCACGCTCGTCGAGGAGACGACGGGGTTTCCGGAGATTCTGGGCGGCCGGGTCAAGACCCTGCACCCCAAGATCTTCGGCGGCGTTCTCGCGGATGACTCCCGCGACGACCACGCGCGCGACCTCGCCTCGGCGGCCATCGAGGCCTTTGACCTGGTCGTCGTGAACCTCTACCCGTTCGAGAAGAGCGTAGCCGCCGGAAAGCCCCGTTCGGAGGTCGTCGAGATGATCGACGTCGGGGGCCCCGCCATGATCCGCGCCGCCGCCAAGAACCACGCCCGCGTGGCCGTCGTCCTGGATCCGGCCGACTACGACATCGTGCTCGAGGAGATTCGGATGACCGGCGGCACGCGCCTCTCGACGCGCGAGCGCCTGGCGGCCCGCGCCTTTTCCCGCACCGCCGCCTACGACGCCGCGATCGCCCGCTACTTCGCAGGCACCTGGAAGGACTCGGACTTCTTCCCCGAGAACCTGGTCTTCTCCTTCGACCGGGTCGGCGCCCTGCGATATGGAGAGAACCCCCACCAGCGCGCCGCACTCTACGCCTTTCCCTCGGCGCCCCCCGATGCCCTGGTGCGCTTCCAGATGCTCCAGGGCAAAGAGCTCTCCTTCAACAACCTCCTCGACCTCGACTCGGCCGTGACCCTGGCCCGCGACTTGGAAGGGCCGGCGGCCGTCATCGTCAAGCACAACAATCCCTGCGGAGCCGCGATCGGCGAGACCATCTCGGAGGCGTTCGGCCGCGCTTTCGCGTGCGACCCGCTGGCCGCCTTCGGCGGCATCATCGCCATCCGGGGGACCGTGGACGGGGCGCTGGCGTCTCTCGTCCTGCAGCACTTCGTCGAGGCCGTCGCGGCCGACGACTTCACCGAAGAGGCCCTGTCCTTTTTCGCCAAGAAGCCCAACATCCGGCTGCTCCGCGTGGCCGTCTCGTGCCGGCCCGTGACCGGGCTCGACTGGAAGCGGATCGAGGGCGGCCTCCTGCTCCAGGACTCGGACTCGCAGCCCGACCAGAGCTCGTCGTGGAAGGTCGTGTCCCAGCGCAAGCCCACCGCGGTCGAGCGCGCCGCATGCGAGCTCGCCTGGAAAGTCGCCCGCCGCGTCAAGTCGAACGCCATCGTGCTCGCCAACGCGCGCCAGACGATCGGCATCGGTGCCGGACAGATGAGCCGCGTCGACGCCTGCCGCCTCGCCGCGACCAAGCCCGTGCTGCCGATCGTCAACTGCGGAGCGGCCTCCGATGCGTTTTTCCCGTTCCGCGACGGCCTGGACATTCTCGCCGACGCCGGCGTGACCGCGGTCGTAGCGCCGGGAGGCTCGATCCGGGACCAGGAGATCGTGGCGGCCGCCGACGAACGCAACATCGCGTTCCTGATGGCGCCGCGCCGGCACTTCCGACATTGAGATGAGAGCAGGCCTTCTGCTGCTCGCCCTGGCCGCGGCGGCCCCGGAAACGCCATCCGACGCCCAGGCCCTGCTGGCGAAGGCCGCGGCGTTCTACGGCGACGGCGCCGCGCACGTTTCGTCCTTCACGCAGATCTACACGCCCGCCGGCTTCGCCAGCGCGAAGCGTGAATCCGGGACCGTGTGGGTGCAGGCGCCGCAGCGGCTCCGGTTCGACTACGCCGCTCCGGAGAAGAAAGTCTTCACCTACGACGCCGGCGAGGGCCGCTTCTTCTCGCCCGAGGACAAGCAGCTCACGATCCGGAAGCTCTCGGAGGACGAGCAGGCGCGCCTGCCGCTCGTCTTCCTGTCGAAGCCCGAGGATCTGTCGGCGCGCTACGAGATCACGCTCGACGGCTCGGGAGCCGTGTTGTTGAAGCCCCGCGGGCCCCGCTCCGACCTCGCGTGGGTCAAGCTCGCCGCGACCCCCGCCGGGACGGTTGACGCCCTCTCCTACGAAGACGCTTCGGGCAACCGAACGGAGTTCCGGTTCGAAGGCTGGAGGACCGAGAAGGCCCGTCCCCCGGCCGACTACCGCATCACGGGGCCGAAGGGGACGCGGATCGTCGAAAATTGACTCGGCCGACGATGTCGTCGACCGAGTCATCCCGAGCGCAGCGAGGGATCCTCTCCTCGACGCGGACGATTTGGCGGTTTAGCACGGGATCCCTCGTCGCTGCGCTCCTCGGGATGACAATTGAATCCGTCGTCCCGACCGCAGCAAGGCGGTCGGCCACCGACGGCAGACGCCCGGCCGTCGAGAGCCGCCCACCGTGGCCGTGCCCCCGACTGCAGGCAACGCCGAGCAAAACTCGGCGTTCATCTCCGACTCCCATAGAATGCCCGCATGGCGCAGGAGTTTTCCTTCGACGTCGTTAGCAAGGTCGACCTCCAGGAGGTCTCCAACGCCGTGCAGCAGGCCTCCAAGGAGATCGCCACGCGCTTCGACTTCCGGGGCTCGAAGTCGAAGGTCGAGTGGAACGACAAGGACCTCGAGCTCACCCTGACCTCGGACGACGAGGGTAAGCTGAAGTCGGTCAAGGACATCCTGGAGACCCGCCTCGTCAAGCGGGGCGTGGCGGTCAAGTCGCTCGACTATCAGAAGGTCGAGCCCGCCGCGATGGGAACGGTGCGGCAGGTCGCGAAGATCCAGCAGGGCATCGCGACGGAGAAGGCCAGGGAGATCGTCAAGGTGATCAAGGACCGCAAGCTCAAGGTCCAGGCCTCGATCCAGGCCGACCAGGTCCGCGTTTCCGGCCGCGCCAAGGACGACCTCCAGGAGGTCATGGCGGCGCTTCGGGCGGGGGACTTCGGCATTCCCCTGCAATTCACCAATTACCGATGAGCCCGACGCGCCTCGAAAACGTGCGCCTGAAGCGCGCCTACGACCTGATCGCCGACAAGCTCGGGAAGGTCGAAGAGGAGCTGCTGCTCCACTTCCGGTCGCCGATTCCGACGATCGACCGCATCGGGTCCTATCTGGCGCAGGGCGGCGGCAAGCGCATCCGCCCGGCCCTGCTGCTGCTCTCGGCGAAGCTCCTGGACTATCGCGATGGCGACAAAGACGTGCGCTACGCGGCCGTCATCGAGTTCATCCACACGGCCACGCTGGTTCACGACGACATCATCGACGAGGCGCGCCTGCGCCGCGGCCGGACCTCGGCCAACGCCCGCTGGGGCAACAACCTGACGGTGCTTTTCGGAGACTACCTGTACACGATGTCCATGGGCATTGCCCTCGACCAGGGCGACCTGACGATTCTGAAGGTTCTCTCCGACACGACGCTCTCCATGATCGAGGGCGAGATCATCGGGATCGAGAAGGAAGGCTCGATGCACGTGACTCGGGAAGAGGCTCTCGAGATCACGCGGCGCAAGACCGCCGATCTCTTCGCAGCAGCCTGCCGGCTTCCCGCGCACTTCGCTCCGCGCGGGGACCTCGTCGCGGCGGAGAGGCTGGCCGAATACGGCCGTTGCCTCGGGATGGCCTTCCAGCTCATCGACGACCTGCTGGACTACACGGGCAGCGTCGAGGAGGTGGGCAAGCCCGTCTTGAACGACCTCCGAGAGGGCAAGCTGACGATGCCGCTGCTGCTGGCGCTGCCGAAGGCGGCGGCCGGCGAGCGCGCGAAGGTCGCGGCGGTCCTCGCCGAGCGCGAGTTCAAAAGCGTCGAGCCCGCCGAGATCCTCTCGATCGTGGACCGCTACGACGGAATCCCCGAGA
>JBASRI010000212.1:0-2155 GCA_049273755.1 Thermoanaerobaculia bacterium | reverse complement strand
GCGCCATTCCCTTGCGCGAGCATCGCGGGGACCACGGCTCGGGCCAGCACATAGCCCGAGCGCAGGTTCACATCCAGCATGCGGTCGAGGAGGCTCGCGTCGTGCTCCCAGAGCTTCTGGCCGCCGGCGTAGCCGCCGACGGCGTTGACCAGGGCGTCCACTCGCCCGTGTCGGGCAACAACGTCGTCGATGAGCTTTCGCGCTGCGGTCTCATCGGTCACGTCCACGGCATGGCCGTCGAGCCGCGGGCCGTTTGCGCCGGCCCCGGCTTTCAGGGCCGCGAATTCCTCGTTCTTCCGGTAGGTCACGACGACGCCGGCGCCCTGCTCGAGGAACGCCAGACTGACCGCGCGGCCCAATCCCCCTGTTCCGCCCGCCACCAGCGCAACCCGGCCTGAGAACGTCGTGGTCATGACGCTTCCTCCGTGCCGATTAGATCCCAGACGGGGCCGGCGGACGTCGAGAGTCCGCCGACCCGTCCTCGCGTCCTACAGGATCGCGAACGCGACCCGCGCGAACTGGACGCTCGGGTCCTGGGTTCTGTTGTCGGCGGTGGCGCCGTAGACGATCGCGCTGCCGCCGCCGACGCTGACCTCGATCGAGTCGTTGGCTCCGATCGGACCTCCGAGCAGCGTCGAGGCTGGCTGCTGCTCGTAAACGGTCGGGGCGTAGTCCTTCGTGACGGTGCGCACGATGGCGCCGCTCGCGTCGCGCACGCGGAACGTGATGGAGGCCCCCGAGAGCAAGGACCGAACGCCGATGTTGAAGCGGAAGTTCGTCACGTTCGACGGCGCGGTCAGGAAGCCCGTGGCCCCGCCGAAGAGCACGCGGCTTTCGAAGGAGCCGGTGGGGTCCATCGCTTCTTCCGTAAAGCCGGCCGTGCCGGCGGCGCTGGCGTCGTTGTACACGCGGGCCACGATTACGGGGATCGCGGAAGCCGCAGGCAACACGAGGTCGAGGGTGCCGAGCCCGGACTGACCCATGCTCTGCACGAGGTCGTCGTAGGAGATCGTCGCGTTGGCGTCGATGTTGAAGCTCAAGCTCGGATCGCTCGACGTGCCCGGCACGCCGGCCGGGTGGTAGACGAACCGGCCGGACAGCGGGGTGCCGAATGGGTTCGTGAGCTGGACTCCGGTCCGGAAGAAAGAACCGAAGTCGCCCGGCGTGGAGCCGGCGGCCGGCACGACGCGCGCGATCGTCTCGGTCGCGGTTCCCGTGGCGTGGACGCTCAAGATGCCCGAGCCCTGGGCGTCGGCCCCCGAGAGGAATACGTTCGCCGAGATGTCCCCGACGTAGGCCGCATAGCCCGCCGAGACGATCCCCGTCAGGGTCATCGGGTTCCCGCAATTCGCCACCCTCGCGATCCCGAGCAAGTCTCCCTCTTCGACGGCGATGGGAGGGGTCAGAGCGACCGTCATCGGACTCACCGTCACATCGAACGGACCGCGCTCCGCGACGAAGAGCAGGGCGTCGCCATGGCGCCGGAAGACCTTGATCTTCGCGGCCGAGCCGCAAACGACGAATCCCCAGGTGAACGTGGCGGAATCGATGGTGCCCGTGGCGGTCGCGGGGGTCACGAGGTCGATGTCCGTCCGTGTCTCCGAGATCACGACGTCGCTCGCGTTGGGAGAGGCGATCGTGTTGCCCATTTCGAGGACCTGGCCTCGCGCGGCGCCGGCGAAGACGAGCACGGTCCCCAGGGCCAGAGGCGAAAGAATCCGATTTCGGCGCATGGTCACCTCCTGAGTGTTTGCCGGATCGACACGCCGGTTTCCGGATGCAAGAGTGTTACCAGCGGCGAACACGTAGGGGCGGCCCTGGCGGCCGCCCGGGGTGCCAGACCCTAGTTTCGCCCAACCTCGAGCGTTCGCGGTGCGTCCGGACCCTTCACGTCCGCCGCGCCGGAGCGGGCCGCCTTGATCTTGGCACCGCGGGCCTTCCACCAAACCGCCGCGTCCGCTGCGGTCCACGGCGGCACGTCCTCGCAGGCCGCCAGGGCCGCCTCGAACGCTTCAGCGCTTTCCGGGCGGTCCTCCGGGTTCTTCGCCAGCGCGGCGAGCACGAGGGCTTCGAGCGTGGGTGGTATGGCGCCCCCGGATCGCTTCGAGGGCGGGACCGGCCCGTCCTTCAGGTGCTGAGCGAAGACTTCGGTCGG
>JBASRI010000210.1:0-8186 GCA_049273755.1 Thermoanaerobaculia bacterium | reverse complement strand
AAGCGCGCGCGGGCGGCCTGGAGGGTCCCCGCGACGGCGGTCGGATGGTGCGCGAAATCATCCACGACGAGAACGCCGTTTCGCTCGCCCTTGACCTCGAGGCGCCGCTTGACGCCGGCAAAGCGTGGAAGGGCGCGCGCGATCTCGGAGTCCGAGAGCCCGAGGCCGCGCACGAGCGCGATCGCGCCCAGGGCGTTGCGGACGTTGTGGAGACCGGACAGGGGAGAGGTCAAGCGCACGGTCGGAAGTCCGGCTTCGAGCAGCGTGAACTCTGTGCCTTCGGGTGAGAAGACGACATCGCGGGCCGAGAAATCGGCTCCGGGATCCTGAAGCGAGACGCGCACCAGAGGCGCCGAGGTTTCGCGCGCGACGTCCATCACGCGGGCGTCATCCGCGTTGACGACGACGGTTCCCTCCGGCGGGACGAGGCGCACGACCTGGCGGAACGCCTCGATGACCGAGGGAAGGTCCGGATAGAGGTCCGCGTGGTCGTACTCGATGTTGCCGACGAAGAGGTGCCGGGGCTCGTAGTGAAGGAACTTGGGCCCGCGGTCGAAGAAGGCGGCGTTGTACTCGTCGCCTTCGAGGACGAAGTGGGGACCCCGGCCGCGGCGGTAGCCCCGGGCGAGATTCTTCAGCTCGCCGCCGACGAGGAAGCCCGGGTCGCGTCCCGAGTCGAGCAAGAGCCAGGCCGTCAGGGCCGAGGTCGTCGTCTTGCCGTGCGTTCCCGTGATCACGACGGATGTCTTCCCGGGCAGGAGATAATGGCGCACTGCTTGTGGCAGGGAGAGGACAGGCAGCCCCCGGCGGGTCGCCTCGGCCGCCTCGACGTTGTCCCGAAGCGCGGCGTTGCCGACGACGACGACGTCGCAGTCGGCCGGCACGTGCTCCGGGGCGAAGCCCTCCGCGACCGGAATCTTCAGCCGCTCGAGCGTCGTGGACATCGGCGGATACAGCGCGCGGTCGCTTCCGGTGACCCGGTGCCCTTCCTCCAGGAGCAGGGCGGCCAGCGGCACCATGGCCGTCCCCCCCACGGGAACGAAGTGGAAGTGACTGTTTTCCGTCATGTCCGGGCCGGAGTTTGGTCTAATGGAGTCCGTTTCGGAAATACCGGGCTGATTCCGAGGGTTTAGCCGCTTTGGCATCCCCATAAACAGGAGGAAACTGAAGATGATTCATGCTCTCAAAATCGGCCGGCTCGGAGTCGGCGCGCTCCTGGTAGCCGGGGTTGCCCTGGCGCAGAAGCCGGCGGAGTCCAAGCCCGCCGCATCCGCATCGCCCGCCCAGCAGTCCAAGCCCGCAGCTCCGCCGAAGCCCGCGGCTGGCGGGCAGACCCAAGGAAAGACCGTCGCCGCGCCCAAGATCGAAATTTCCCAGGAGACCCGGGACATGGGGACGGTCCCCAAGGGCCAGGTCATCGAGACCGACTTCGTGATCAAGAACACCGGCGGGTCGGACCTCGTGATCTCGGATGCGCGTCCCTCGTGCGGCTGCACGGTCTCCAGCTTCGACAAGCTGATCAAGCCCGGCACCGAGGGCAAGGTGCACACGAGTGTGGACACGAAGAGCTTCTCGGGGCCGATCTCCAAGTCGGTCCTGGTCGTCTCCAACGACCCCGACCGGCCGCAGATGAATCTCTTCGTCAAGGCGCTCGTCAAGCCCTTCGTGGACGTGGCGCCGCAGCAGTACGTCCGCTTCTCCGTCGTCAAGGGGGACCCGGCTTCTCAGGACGTCATCCTGATCTCCGAGGAGAAGGGCTTCAAGCCCACGGTCGCCGAGACGGCGCAGCCCTACGTGAAGGCCGAAGTCTCGCCGGCCGGCGACAAGGACAAGATCGCCGGACGGCCCGGCGAGCAGTACAAGCTGGCGATCTCGGTGACGCCGGACGCGCCCGAGGGCCTCTTGAACGCGCCCGTGCGCGTGACGACCGGTGTCGCGCAGCAGCCCACGCTCGAGGTCCCCGTTTCGGGCATCGTGCGTCCCCGCGTCTCGGTCTCGCCGATCACCGTGAACTTCGGCAATTTCACCGCGGGCAAGGACCCGATCACGCGCAACATCGTCGTGACGAACAACAAGCCCGGAACTCCGGTGAAGGTCACGAAGGCCGAGGTCAACGTGCCGGGCTTCCAGACGGACGTCGTCCCCACGCAGGAAGGCGTTTCCTACACGGTCGTCGTCAAGGCCAGCGACAAGGTCAAGAAGGGCGCCGTGGACGGCAAGGTCACGCTCCACACCTCCGACAAGGAGAAGGCCGTCATCGAGATCCCGTTGAAGGGCGAGGCGCTGTAGACCCCGCCCCACAGAATCGAACATCGAACGCCCCGGGCAACCGGGGCTTTTTTGTTTTGCCTGCCCTCTTTGTCATCCCGAGGAGCGTAGCGACGAGGGATCCCTTTCTACGCAGCGCAACGGCTCGAAAAGGGATCCCCCGCTGCGCTCGGGATGACATTGGAGGAGCTTCAGGATCCCTCTACGCGCCTCGGGAGGACGCTCGCTGCGCTTGCGTCACCTCGACCTTCCAGCCGAAGGCCTCGGCGGCCCCGGAGAGCAGCTCGCGGGCGTGCTCGACGGCGCGGGCTTCGATGCCCGAGTCCTTCGCGGCGCGTCCGAGCTGGCCGCGGGCCCAGAGCATCCAGCGCGTCCGGTCTTGCGGCGTGATCGGGTTGAACAGGCCGCTCTGCTCGTCGAACCACTCCAGGCGCGGATCGAGCGCGAGGATCCGGGGAGCGGGCAGCGTCACGCGCAAGAGGCGCTTCTCCGCGTCCGGGTGCACCTGGAACTCGGGAGAGGAAAGGTCGAAGCCCGCGATGACCTTGCCCCGCATCCGAATCGTGGCGGTTTTCGGGAAGTCGAAGACCAGAAACGATTTGATCTCTTCGAAGCGCAGGACGTCCGAGATCTGCGCCTCGACGGTCGCGAGCTGCGCGATCTTCCGGATGGCGCTGACCACGGGCGCCGCGTCCGCCCGCCGCGTCTCGCGGACGCTCGTCGCGAGCCGGACCACCAGGATGCCGCTGACGACCGCGAAGAAAAGAGCGAGGAGCCAGGGCAGGATCCGCGCGAGGCCTCGCATGCCGTCACCCCAGCGTAACGAGGAAGTCGCCCATCCGCAGAGTGAAGTCGCCGGTGGGAGTGAAGACGTAGCCGCGAGTGCCCTCGTCCAAGAACTGGAGCACGGGCTTCAAATCCTGCGGGGAGGCCTGCGGCTCCGCGAGGGTGAAGCGAGAGAACTCGACGCAGGGGTCCGCCACCGTCACTGCGGCCAGCCGAAGGAGCTCCCCCGTCGCGGCGCTCCGGAAGGCCAGTCCCCCGGCGAAGTCTTGGAGCCGCAGAACCCGGTCGGTCTCGACGAGGATGTTCTCGCCCGCGCAGCCGGTCGCCATTCGGCTTCCGTAGCGGTCTCGCATCTTGCCGTAGTGGCTCGTGAAGCCGAAGGACACCTCGCGGCCGGGGGCGTTCTGCGTGGCGGGATGGTCGGTGTGGTGCACGTCGAGAACCGTCTCGCCCTGTGCCGTGAGCCCGGCGGCCCCGCTCGGTGAGAGCCTGAGGTTCGCGACCTCGACGAGGGGGCTGGGATCGTAGACCCGGTTCGGTCTCTCGCCGCGCTTCAAGCTCGCGGTCTGGACCTGCAACCGGACGACCCGCCCGAACTCGGTCATACGCGCCGGATGGACTTCAGAATGTCGCCGTCCCAGTCGTACTTGAGGCGCGTGCGGCCTTTCGCGGCGTCCTTCTGCAGCGCATACCCGTAGAGAAGCGGCAATGCGACGGACGTCTCGACGAAGGCCATTTCGTGGGTCGCCTTCTTGGAGACTTTACCCCAGGAGGTCGCTTCGGAGAGCGTCGAGCCGCCGAGCCCGCCCCAGTGCGGGGCGTCGGTGGTGACCTGGAGGGCGTACTTGTGGCCGCCCGTGTCGATGCCGAAAATGTACGACATCACGATCGAGTCGTTGATGTAGTTCTTCGGCACGCCTCCCGAGACGTAGAGCGCGGCGGTGGCCGGGCTCTGCACGACGATCTGCGTGAGCTCGTAGTTGTCGGCGATCGACGAGATCTGGAAGGGCGTCTTCCCGTCGTTGCGAAAGCGGTGGTAATGCTCGGTCAAGCCGATGCCGATCGAGGAATCGTTCAGGGCCGGGACGAAGAGCGGCACCCCGTTGCGCGCGCAGGCGCCGAGGATCGAGCCCGCGTCGTGCCGCGCCTGCTCCGCCAGCAGCGCCAGGAACTGCCGCGAGGACATCGTCTTTCCCGCGAGCTTGTCGGCGAACTGCGAGACGACCAGGTCCGTCGCCCAGTACTTCTCTTCGTCGATGAAGGTGTCGTAGAGCCGGTCGATGTAGAGGTCCCGGAGCTCCTTGTCGTCGGCGTCGGGGGAGCCGTGGTAGTGGCGTCCGCCACGCACCTGGTAGAAGTCCTGCGAGACGATGGCGCCGGTCGAGACGACGACGTCCACCATGTTCTGCTCGATCAGGTCCACGATGACCTGCCGCATCCCCGCGGCGATCAGCGAGCCGGCCATGCCGAGGAAGACCGTCGGCCTCTCCTTGTCTCGGAGCATCGCGTCGAAGACGGCGGCCGCCTTTCCGAGCGCGCGGGCCTGAAACGAGGCATCGCGGTAGCCGTCGAGCAGCTCGGCGACGGTGGTGGTCTTTCCGACCTTTACCGGCGTCGTCGGGCGGCCGAGGAGCTCTTTCTTCCTCTTGCGGTCGACGCCGATCGCCGCGGCGTGGATGTACTCGCGGGCGCTGTCGAGGCGTTTCGGTCCTTTCGATCCCATCGGCGAGGCCCTCCCGAAAGAATCCGGTACGCCGCCATCGCGGCCGCGTAGCCGGAGTCGATATTGACCGCCGTCACCCCGTTGGCGCAAGAGTTGACGGCGGAGAGAAGCGAGGCGAGGCCGCCGAAGGCCGCGCCGTAGCCGCGCGAGGTCGGAACCCCGATGATCGGGCGTCCGACGAGGCCCCCAAGGACCGAGAACAGCGAAGCCTCCATGCCGGCAACGGCGATGATGACGTCGGCGCGCTCGATCTCCTCGAGCCGCGAGAGAAGCCGCAGCACCCCCGCCACGCCGACGTCCGGCACGATCGTCGAGGAGACGCCGAGGTATTCGAGCGACCGGCGCGCCTCCTCGGCCACGGGAGTGTCCGAGGTCCCCGCCGTGACGACGGAGACCGAGCCGTCGACCCGCTGCATCGGCTTGCCGACCGACAGGTGCAGCGTCGAGGAGCGGGAGTCGTAGTCCGCGCGGCCCGGCAGCGGCGAGATCGCGACCTCGTCCCAGAGCTCGGGGGAGAGGCGCGTGACCAGGACATCGTGCGCACGGGAGAGCTGCCGGCAGATCTCGACGATCTGTTCGGCGCTCTTGCCCTCAGCCAGCACGACTTCGGGAAACCCGACGCGCCGCAGGCGGTCGAGATCGAGCGTGTAGTCCGGGCCGCGCATTTTGCCCGGATCATATCCGCGAAGGACAAAAGGCAGACGTTCTGATCCTTGAAAGCCCCGGCCCTTCGAGTTATGTTTCGGGTTCTTCGAAGCGACGCTCTTTGTCATCGTCTGGCCAAGGGAAGCGGGTGAAAATCCCGCGCGGCCCCCGCCACTGTCACCGGGGACGCCTCGGGCGGCAATCCACTGGACGCGAGAGATCGGGAAACCGGTTGCGCGTCCGGGAAGGAGCCCGACGGCGAAGGATCCGGAAGCCAGGAGACCTGCCGGACGACACGCTTCTCGCACGGGGCCCGACGAGAAGGACGCGTCTTCGAATTCCCGGAGCGCGGGACCTTTCTCGACCCGTTCGAGACATCCGTCCTGTCGAACGGGAGGTTCGAATGACGACCGCGGTCCTGCTGGTTCTCCTCGGCGCCCTTTCCCGGCTTCTTCCCCATCCCCCGAACTTCGTCCCGTTGGGCGCCCTCGCGCTGTACGCCGGGGCGCGCCTGCCGCGGAAGTGGGCCTGGGCGGTGCCGCTCGCGGCCCTGGCCCTGTCGGATTTCGCGATCGATTTCGGAAGCGGCCGCTCCGCCCTTTCGGCCGTGCGTCTGACGATCTACGGCACCTTCGTCCTGGTCGTGCTCGCGGGACGAAGGTTGCGCCGGAGCGCCGGAATCGGCCGCCTGGGGGCGTTCTCGCTCGCGGCGTCGACGCTCTTTTTCGTCACGTCCAACTTCGCCGAGTGGGTCGTGGACCCGAAATACCCCAAGACGCCGGCGGGCCTGGCGCTCTGCTTCACGCTTGCGATTCCGTTCTTCTGGGCGACCCTCTCGGCCGATCTGCTCGGGACCGCGGGTCTGTTCGGCCTGGACGCGCTGGCGCGCCGGGAGCGGACTCGCGGCATGGCTGCGGCGGCCCTGGTGCTTCTGGGCGTGGCCGCGCCCGCGCCTCTGTTCGCCCAGCAGGCGCCGCCCGCCTCCGAGAGCATCGTCGTCACGGCGACCTCCATCCCGGAGGAGGAACGCGAGATCGGCTCGGCGGTCACCGTCATCACGCGCGAGCAGATCGAGAAGAGCGAGACGACGTCCGTACTCGAGCTACTGCGGGCGGTGCCCGGGCTCGACGTCGTTCAGAGCGGGACGCCGGGCTCTCTGACCTCGGTCTTCACCCGGGGAACCAACTCGACGCAGACGCTCGTGTTAGTCGACGGCGCGCGGATGAACTCCCCGTTCTTCGCCGGCTACGACTTCTCGGCCATGTCGACCGAGAACGTCGAGCGCATCGAGATCGTGCGGGGCCCCTTCTCGGCCCTCTATGGCTCGGACGCGATCGGGGGAGTCATCCAGATCTTCACGCGCACGCCCCCGCCGGGGCTCTCCGGACGGGCCACCGGCGAGACCGGCAATCAGGGCCAGGGCGAAGGCTCGGGCTTCGTCTCGTTCGGTCAGGGACCCTTTGCGGCCGCCGGGAGCTACCGGTACCAGGCTTTCGACGGAGATCGCCCGAACACCGACTGGCGCCAGCGCAACGGCGCCGCCCGGCTCGAGGCACGGCTGCCCGGCGACAGCCGCATCGCGATCGAGGGCTCCATCCTCGACGGCGAGGTCGGCAACCCGGGACCGGTCGGCTCGCCGAGCACGGCCCGCGGCTTCTTCCGCGAGGAGCGCATCGGCCTGCCGGGCAGCTTCGCGCTGTCGGACTCGAACCGTCTCGACGTTCTCATCGCCAACGTGGTTTCCAAGCCCGGCTATCGCGACACGGCCAACTTCTTCGAGTCCCGGACCGACGCCCGAACGCTGCAGGCGCGCGTGGCCGACACGGCTCGCCTGGGCGCGCACGCGTTGACGACGTTCGTGTCGTGGGAGCGCTGGACGGTGGACGACTCCTCCAACTACGGCGTCAACCTCGACGGCGCGCGGACGACGATGTGGGGCCTCGGAACGCAGGACACCGTGACCTTCGGCGCCTTCACGGTGACGGGGGGCGTGCGCTTCGACCACCACTCGACCTTCGGCGACGCCTGGAGCCCGCGCGGCACGATCGCGTGGATCTCGCCGGACTCCCTCTGGAAGATTCGCGCCGCAGGCGGCCGCGCCTTTCGGGCCCCGACCGTCGGCGAGCTCTACTATCCGTTCGGGGCCAATCCCAACCTCCGGCCCGAGCGGTCCATCTCCTTCGAGGTCGGCGTCGAGCGCTACGTGGGCTCGGGACGAGCCGAGGTCTCGCTCTTCTGGAACGACCTGAAGGATCTGATCGTCTACGACTTCTCGCTCCAGCAGAACCTCAACATCGGGAAGGCGCGCACGCGCGGCGTCGAGATCGGCTGGCGGCAGGCGGTCCTTCCGGTGCTTTCGATCGACGCGACGTATACCTATCTCGACGCGCAGAACCTGGTTTCCGGCTCGCCCCTGATCCGCCGCCCGCGCCACCGGGCCTCGCTGGGCTTCGACTGGCAGGTCCTGCGCGGGCTGGACGTCATTCCGCGCGTGCTCTATGTCGGCCGGCGCCCGGACAACGACCCGATCACGGCAGCGCGGGTCGAGGATCCCTCGTACGTCCGCTTCGACTTCACGGCGCGGTGGCAGGCGACGGCGTACCTCGCGCCGTACCTGCGGCTCACCAACGCCTTCGACCGCGAGTACGATGAAGCCGCGGGGTATCCGGCGCCGGGGAGACTGGTGGCCGGGGGCCTCGACGTGAAGTTCTAGTGGAGTCGGGAATCGGGAGTCGCGTAGGGGCGGCCCGCGCGGCCGCCCGCG
>JBASRI010000205.1:0-2573 GCA_049273755.1 Thermoanaerobaculia bacterium | reverse complement strand
GCTCGGGGTCGTCCGGGGCGACGGCCGCGGCGCACTGACGTTGAATAACATCGCGACGACGTCGTCGGTGGCCCGCGGGGATCTCGTCGAGTCGGCCGGCATTGACGGCATCTACCCGCGCGGCGTTCCGATCGGCGTCGTGGAATCGGTGGCTCGCGGGAGCAAGCTCTTCCTGGAGGTCCGCGTTGCTCCCGCGGCCGACTTTACGCGGTTGACGGACGTCCTCCTCCTCGCGCCTTCGCCGGCGGCGCGGGAGAACCCGGAGATCGCCAAGGGTGCGCGTTGAAAGTTCGCCGCATCGCGCTTCTGCTGGCGGCGGCGGCCGTCCTGGAGTTCTTCGTCGGGGGATCGCGTTACCGCTCCCTGCTTCCGGTCGATTGGTTCCTGCTCGCGACGGCGACGGTCGCCCGCAGCGGCGACTTCGTGCGCGCGGTCCTGGCGGGCGCGGCGGCGGGATTCACCGAAGACGCGCTCTCCCAGCCGCTTCTGGGAATGAACGCCTTCGCGAAGGCGCTGCTGGGCTTCGCGCTGACGCTGGTGTCGGTCCGTATCGTCTTCGGAGGCGCCCTGGCCGTGGGAGCGGCGCTGGCCGCGGCGTCGCTGGCCAACGAGGCGATCGTGGCGCTGCTCTCGGCGCTCCTGGCGCAGGCGCCGATCGTCCTGATCTCGCGCGAGGCGGTCTGGCGGGCGGTCGCCACCGGCATCACCGGCGGGGCGCTCGAGGCCGCGTGGAACTTCGCGTGGCGCGACTGGTGGAAGCGGCGCCGGCTCCGGAGGCTGCGGTGATCAGACGGCAGATCGCAGATCGCAGACCGCAGACGTTGAGCGGCCCTCTGCCGTCTGCCGTCTGCCGTCTGAGTTCTGGCGCGGCGCCGGAGGCGACGTGCTGAGGATCCGCGAGGACCGCCAGTCCCTCGTACGGCGGATCGAGATCGCGCGGGTCGCGGTGGGCGCGGCCCTTTCGCTGCTGGCCGTCGCGTACTGGTTCGTCCAGATCGTGCGCGGCGGGTACTACTTCTCGCTTTCCGAGAACAACCGGATCCGCGCCGTCAAGATCACGGCGCCGCGCGGATACGTGCTCGACCGCAATGGGGCGGTGATCGTCGAGAACGAGCCGGCCTACACGCTGCACCTGTACCGCCGCGAGGCGCGGGACCTCGAGGCCTCGATCGCGTTCATCGTGGACCTGTTGGGCTTGAACGTCGAGCAGGTGCGGTCGCGGGTCGAGCGCGGGCGGCGGGACCCGGAGTTCGTGCCGATCGCCATCGCCGAGAACCTCGGCATCGAGGAAGTCGCCGCGGTCGAGGCGCGCGCCGTGGAGCACCCCGAGTTCGCCATCACGGTCTCCCAGAGGCGCCTCTACAAGCACAGCGGCGCGGCCGCCCACGCCCTGGGCTATCTCTCCGAGGCCACGCCCGAGCAGATCAAGAGCGCCGGCAACGTGTACCGGGTCGGCGACTGGATCGGGCAGAAGGGGATCGAGGGGGCCTATGAGCGATTGCTGGCCGGAGCCAACGGCGAGCGCCGCGTCATCGTGGACTCGCACGGCCGCGAGGTCTCGGAGGCGAACCGGCTGGAGGCGACCCCCGGCCAGAACCTCTTTCTCTCGCTGGACCTGAAGCTCCAGGAGATCGCCGAGGAATACTTTCGGGAGCGCGTGGGCTCAGCGGTCGCCCTGGATCCGGAGACAGGGGAGATTCTGGCCCTCGTCTCCTCGCCCTCCTACGACCCCAACTGGTTCACGCGCCGCGTCACCGCGGCGGAATGGGCGGGCCTGCTCGAGAACCCGGACCGGCCGCTCCAGAATCGCGCGATCCAGAACACCTACTCGCCGGGCTCCGTGGTCAAGCCGTTCCTCGCCTATGGGGCGCTCGCCCTGAACCTCGTCGACCCCGAGGCGCGCATCTTCTGCCCGGGGCACGCTCCGTTCTATGGCCGCGAGTTTCGCTGCCACAAGAAAGGCGGCCACGGCTGGGTCAATCTCCGCGACGCGATCAAGGTCTCGTGCGACGTCTACTTCTACAACCTGGGCCGGCGCCTGGGCATCGACCGGATCAACGAGATCGCGACCTCGTTCGGGTTCGGCCAGCCGACGGGCGTGGACCTCGCGTTCGAGAAGTCCGGCCTCGTACCCTCGGAGGAGTGGGCTCGCGTCAAGCGCGGCGCTCGCTGGTACCCGAGCGAGACGATCTCTGTCGCGATCGGGCAGGGGCCGCTCCTGGTGACGTCCATGCAGGTCGCGCGCGCGTTGGCCGGGGTGGTCGAGGGCGGAAAGCTGCCCACGCCGCACCTTTTCTACGCGTCTCAGGACCCGCGCTCGGGCGCGCAGCTGCGCTACGAGGCCGAGTTCCGGCAGGGCATGACCCTTTCGGACGAGAAGCTCGCGATCGTCAAGAGCGGCATGTGGGCGGTGGTCAACGAGCCCGGCGGGACGGCATACGGCTCGCGGGTCTCCGGCATGGAGATGGGGGGCAAGACGGGCACCGCGCAGGTCGTGGGACGCGAAGCCGTCGTGCGCGCCGGAGCCGACCGCTCCAGGCTCCAGGACCACGCCTGGTTCGCGGGTTTCGGGC
>JBASRI010000192.1:0-7837 GCA_049273755.1 Thermoanaerobaculia bacterium | reverse complement strand
GACCACAGGCGGACCCGGTTGCGGCCTTCGTCCTTGGCCCCATAGAGGGCCCGATCCGCGCGCACCAGCAGCTCCGTGCGTTGCTCGGCCGACAGTCCCTCGGTGTCGGCGACGCCGGCGGACACGGTGACGCGGAAGGAGCGGCCCTCGCTCGAAAAGGGCTCCCGGTCGATCCGCCGCCGGACGCGGTCGGCGACGGCGAGAGCGGAGCGGGCGGCCGTCTCCGGGAACAGGACCGCGAACTCCTCGCCTCCGTAACGACAGGCCAGGTCGGTGGCGCGCACCGTCTCGCGCAGGACCTCCCCGAAGCGGCGGATCGCGAGGTCGCCGGCGGCATGCCCCAGCGAGTCGTTGAGCTTCTTGAAGAAATCCAGATCGAAGAGCGCGACAGAGACGGGCGCCTCGTAACGGAGGTGGCGCGCCCACTCCTCGGCCAGGCGGGTCTCGAAGTACCGGCGGGTCGCGAGGCGAGAGAGCTCGTCGGTGACCGCGATCTCCCAGTTGCGTGAGGCGCGGAGGGAGGCCGTCAGGGGCGCCAGCAGCGCGCGAATCTCGGCCTTTCGCTCTTCATCGATCGGCTGGGGCGAGACCAGCGCCAGGTACGCGACCAGGTTGTCGCCGGAGTAGAGCGGCAGGTGCAGCCGCTGCGTCGGGGGAGCTCCCGGGAGCAGCTCCATCGGGGCGAACGACCGCTCGGTTTCCGTCGCGGCAAATTTCAGGAGGGCGCGCGCGTCGATCCGCTCGCCGACGTGCGGATGCTCCGGCTGGAGCACCGGGAGACGGGGCTCTCCCGCCTGCGCCGACAACGTCCAGACCTCCGAGATGCACTCCGCGCGGTCCACGCGGTAGACGTCGAAGGCCGAGAGGGGAAGGATCTCGGAGGCCGCCCGAAAAGCGTGGGCCAGGATCTCCTTGGGGTCGGGGGACTCCCCGAGGAAGTGACTCTCGCGCTCCCGGGCGCGGAGCCTGGCCGTGAGGACCCGCTCCCGGCCGGAGAGCTGCCAGGCGCGGGCCGCCGCGGCCGCGCCCGCGATAACGAGAAGGACCTCCGCCCAGACCGGAAGCAACGCCGTCAGTGTAGCCCGGCCGTCGCCGGGCCAAAAAAAGGGCCCCCTTACGGGGGCCTCCGTTCGTGGGCTGGGATGAGGCTTAAGGCTTGAAGGCTTGAAGGCTTGAAGGCTTGAAGCCTTGAGCGCGACTCAGTGAGCGGCCGGAGTCGCCGTCGCCGGCGCGGTCTCGGTGGTCGTCGTGGTCGAGGTCGTCGTCGTGGTCGTGCCCTCGGTCGAGGTGCTTGTGGTGGCCGCCGTGCCCGTCTCTTCGACGACTGCGGGAGCCTCGGTCTGGGTCGTGGTCTCGGTCGTGGTGGTCTCCTTCTTCTGGCAACCCGTCGCGAGCGCCATGGCCGCCACGGCCGCAAAACCCAGGATCAGAAACTTCTTCATAAACCTCTTCTCCTTACTAAATTGCGAAACGCTGTTGCTCTCCCGAGAGCGCGAACCCGAACGCCGTCCCGAGAAAATAGCCGCGCCATGATATCCAATCCCGGGGCCCTGTCAACCCGAAAGGGCGACCTCGACGCAGGGCTCCTGGCCCGCTATTCTGGGGGGGCCGTGCGCGGCCTGGGGCCGCGCAAACCGACGGGGGCAGCGTGTTCGAGAGCCTCGGCGACCGGATTCAAGGCGTTTTCAAGGAGCTGCGGGGCGAAGGCCACCTGACCGAGTATCACCTCGATCAGGCCCTCCGCCAGATCCGGCTTTCGCTGCTGGAGGCCGACGTGGCGCTGCCTGTCGTGCGGCAATTCACGGCGAAGGTCAAGGAGCGGGCCGTCGGCGCCAAGGTGACCCAGCAGCTCTCTCCCGCCCAGGAGGTCACGCGCATCGTGCGCGACGAGCTGGCGGCCCTGTTGGGTGGCGAGGTCTGCGATCTCGCCCTCCAGGGAAAGCCCGCGGTCATCGCGCTCGTGGGCCTTCAGGGTTCGGGCAAGACGACTTCGGCCGGCAAGCTCGCGCGTCTGCTGAAGACGCGCGGACGCTACCCGCTGGTCGTGGCCGCGGATCTCGCTCGTCCCGCGGCGGTCGAGCAGCTCGCGACCCTCGGCCGGCAGATCGGCGTTCCGGTCTTCGAGCCGGGCTCGCGAACCGATCCCGTCGAGGTGGCTCGCGCCGGCGTGCGCGAAGCGAAGCAGACCGGTCGGGACACGGTCATCGTGGACACCGCCGGGCGGTTGCACCTGGACGAGGAGCTGATGGCGCAGGTGCGCGCGGTCGCCGACGCAGTCGAGGCGCAGGAGATCCTGTTCGTCGCGGACGCCATGACGGGGCAGGACGCGGTGCGCTCGGCCGCCGGGTTCGCCGAGGCCCTGCCGCTGACGGGCGTCATCCTGACGAAGACCGACGGCGACGCTCGCGGCGGCGCGGCGCTCTCCATCGTCACGACGACGGGAAAGCCGATCAAGTTCGTCGGCGTGGGCGAGAAGCCCGAGGACTTCGAAGCGTTCCATCCCGACCGCATGGCCTCGCGCATCCTCGGCCTGGGCGATGTGATGACGCTGATCGAAAAGGTCGAGGCCTCCGTGGACGCCGGAGCTGCCCAGAAGCTGGCCGAGAAAACAGCCGCCGGAGAGTTCACCCTCGAGGACCTCCGCGACCAGCTCGCCTCGATGAAGAAGATGGGACCGCTCGAGGGCCTGCTGGACCTGCTCCCGAAGGCCGGCGCTTTCAAGGCGCTCCGTGCTCCCGAGACCGTCGACGAGAAGGCCCTGACCCGCGTCTCGGCCATCATCGATTCCATGACCGCCGAGGAGCGGCGGTACCCGCAGCTCTTGAACGGAAGCCGCAAGAAGCGGATCGCCGCGGGCTCTGGGACTTCCGTGGCCGAGATCAACCGGCTGCTCAAGCAGTACCAGCAGATGCGCCGGATGATGCGAACGGCCCGCAAGGGCGGGATGCGGGGACTGGATCTGTCGAAGATCGCCCTGCCGGGCCCGAGGTAGGTCTCAAGTCTCAAGTCTCAGGTCTCAAGTCGGGGTACCTGAGACCTGAGACCTGGGACCTGAAACTTGGGTCGATGGTGTAGAATGCCCCGCTTTTGAAGACGCCAGGAAGGACTTGAAATGCTGAAAATCCGGCTGAGGCGCATGGGCGCCCGCAACCGCCCCTACTACCGTATCGTCGTCTCGGACTCGCGCCTGACGGCGCGGGCCGAGGTTCTCGAGGAGCTCGGTTCCTATGACCCGGTCGTCAACCCGGCACGCCTCTCGTTCGACCGAGAGCGCGCCCGTCACTGGATCGCCATGGGCGCGGGCGTCTCGCCCACGATCAAGTCGCTCCTCGAGAGCCCCGAGCCGGCCCCGGCCGCTTCCGCCTAGTACGCGATGAAGCGCCTGATCGAGACCGTCGTGCGCCGGCTCTCCGACGAGCCGGACGCGGCGCGGGTCATCGAGAGCTTCGAGGGACGGACCGCCGTCTACGAGGTCGACGTGCCGGAGGCCGACCGCGGACGCCTGATCGGCCGCGAAGGCCGCACGATCCGGGCGCTGCGCGCTTTCGTGTCGGCGGCCGCCACGGCCCGCGGCAAGCGCGTCCTCATCCGCGTCCGCGACTGAGGCTTCACGGCTGCGGCCGGGCGAGCCGGACCCGAGCACGATGACGGCCCTTCTACTGGTCGGCCGCGTGATGCGGCCTCACGGCCTCTCCGGCGAGGTCTCCGCCGAGATCCTGACCGACTTTCCGGAGCGCTTCGCGCCGGGCACCGCGCTTCTCTGGCAGCGCGCCGGCCAGGAGCGCCGGCTGACGCTCATCGCTGCGCGACCTCACGGCAAGCGGTTCCTGCTCGCCTTCGAAGGGGTTGTCGATGAGGGCGGCGCGCGCGCCCTCTGCGGCGGAGAGCTCGCCGTTTCCGAGGCTGACGCGTTCCCGGCGCCGGAAGGGTTCTTCTACAGCCACGAAATCCAGGGCTGGCGCTGCCAGGACCCGAAGGGCGTGCCGCTCGGATTCGCGGCGGCGCTGGAGACCTCTCCCGCCGGACCCTTGCTCTCCGTCGACACGGGGAACGGGAGGATCGCTCTGGTTCCCTTCGTCCACGGCATCGTCGTCAGAGTCGACCGGGAGACGCGCACGATCGTCCTCGACCCTCCCGAAGGACTCCTGGAGCTATGAGCGCTGCACAAAAAAAGTCGAAGGCCGAAAGCGGGCGTTCGAGGATGGGGGAGTCCGGCGTCCACCCTCGAGGGCCAGGGCCTTCGACCTTCAACCGGGTGAAACTATATATAACCCAGGCACCACGGCCGAACCGATGCAGATCGAGATCCTGACGCTGTTCCCGGGGTACTTCGGCTCGCCGCTGGCCGAAAGCCTCCTGGGAAAGGCGATCACGGCAGGCCTCGTCGAGGTCGCCGTCACCGACCTGCGCGACTTTGCGATCGACCGGCACCGAAAGGCGGACGACGAGCCGTACGGCGGGGGAGCGGGGATGGTCCTGATGGCCCCGGTCGTCGCCGCGGCGATTGAGGCGCGACGGGACGCGGAGGGGTTGCCCAGGGCCTGGACGGTGTTGATGGCGCCGGAGGGCGTCCCGTTGAACCAGGACCGCGCCGCCGCCCTCGCCCGGCGGCCCCGCCTTCTGCTCGTGTGCGGCCGTTACGAGGGCATCGACGAGAGGGTCCGGGAGCTCGGCCTGTACGACGAGGAAATCTCGCTCGGCGACTTCGTCCTGCCGGGAGGGGAGGCGGCCGCGCTGGCCCTGACGGAGGCGGTCTCGCGCCTCGTGCCGGGCGTGGTCGGAGCCGCAGAATCGCTCGAGAACGAGTCGTTTCTCCGCGAGCGGCTGGACTACCCGCACTACACGCGGCCCCGGGAGTTTCGAGGACGGGGCATCCCCGAGGTGCTTCTCTCGGGCGACCACGCGAAGATCCAGCGCTGGCGCCGCGCCCGGGCTCTGGAGACGACCCGCCGGCGCCGTCCGGACCTTCTCGAGCGCCGGCCCGAGGAGCCGGGGGAGGGGGAGCCGGACCGCTGACGCCCGGGCCGTACCGGGTTGCTCCGCCGGGGGCCCTTCGTTTAGAATTCGCCGTTTCGTCGACGTCCTTCGCGGGCAGGAGCCCGCGCTTTTTGGGAGAGCTTTGCGATGACGGATGTTCTGCTCGATCTGGAAAAATCGTCGCTCAAGAGCGACGTGCCGGCCTTTTCCCCGGGCGACAGCGTCCGGGTTCACGTCAAGGTGCGCGAGGGAGAGAAGGAGCGCATCCAGATATTTGCGGGGGTGGTGATCGCCCGCCGCGGCGGCGGCGCCCGCGAGACCTTCACGGTCCGAAAGATCTCCGGGGGTGTGGGCGTCGAGCGCATCTTCCCCCTGCACTCGCCGATCATCGATCGCATCGAGGTGGAGCGGAAGGGCGCCGTGCGGCGGGCCAAGCTCTACTACCTCCGGGCTCGCAAGGGCAAGGCCGCCCGCATCGACGAGAAGAGCGACCAGTCCTAGCGCCTCGCCCTCGCTCACTCGCCGCGCCCGTGACCTTCGACCCCCTGGCGACGCTCTTCGCGGAGCTGGGACGGCTGCGCGATCTGACCCTGCTCGAAGCGGAGCTTTATCGCCGGGGCTTCTCCCGGGTGGCGGGCGTGGACGAGGCGGGCCGCGGCTGTCTCGCCGGCCCGGTCGTGGCCGCGGCGGTGATTCTCCCGCCGGGTTGTGTGCTCCCGGGCCTGGACGACTCCAAGCGACTCGACGCCGACGCGCGCATGCGGCTGGACCGGGAGATCCGCCGCCGCGCCGTCGCGCTGGCGGTCGGCGTCGTGGAAGCCCGGGACATCGACGCCGCGGACATCCTGCGCGCGAGCCTGGAAGCCATGCGCCACGCCGTCGTCGCCCTGAATCCGAGGCCCGAGTTCCTGCTGGTCGACGCCGTGCGCGTTCCCCGCGTCGTCACGGCGCAGCTCCCGATCGTCCATGGAGACGCCCTCTCCGCCTCGATCGCCGCGGCCTCCATCGTCGCCAAGGTGCATCGCGACGGCCTGCTCGACGAGCTCTCGCGCCGGCACCCGGCCTACGGGTTCGACCAGCACAAGGGATACGGCACTCCCGAGCACTGGGAAGCGCTCCGAATCTGCGGACCCTCTCCGGAGCACAGGCTCACATTCCACGGGGTCGTTCCCGAGCCCGGCGAGGCGCCGATCGACACTCGGCTCGCGCGCCGTCGCGGTTAGAATCTTCCACAATGGCGGTCAACCGTGAACAGGTCCTCCAGTCCGCCGAGAAGCTGCTCGCCCGAGGAAAGCTCGACCAGGCTCTGAAGGAGTATTTGCGCGTCCTCGAGGACAATCCCAAGGACATCTCGACGCTCAACAAGGTGGGAGATCTGTACGTCCGGATGAACCGGCCGGGGGAGTCCATCCCCTACTTCACGCGGATTGCGGACTTTTACTCCAAGGACGGCTTCTTCCTCAAGGCCATCGCGATCTTCAAGAAGATCAACAAGATCGACCCAGCCCAGCTCGAGGTCTACGACAAGCTGGCCGACCTGTACCACAAGCAGGGCCTCGTCCAGGACGCGCGCAGCCAGTACCAGGTGCTGGCCGACCACTACCAGAAGAACAACCGGTTGCCGGAGGCGATCGGCGTCTACAAGAAGATGGCGGCGATCGACCCGGGGGACATGCGGATCCAGGTGCGCCTGGCGGACCTCTATCGTTCGGCCAACCAGAGGGACCAGGCCGTCATGCAGTACGGCCTGCTCGGCTCGATGCTCTTGAAGCGCGGGGCGCACGACGAAGCGGCGCAGGTCTTCCAGAAGGCGTTGGAGATCTCGCCCAACGACCTCGAGGCGCAGAAGAATCTGGTGCGTTCGCTTCTGGCTCAGAAGAACACCGACGCGGCGATGGCGGTGCTGAAGGCCGCGCCGCGCACGGCCGAGAGCATGGCGCTCTTCGCCGAGGCGCAGATGGAAATGGGCCAGCGCGCCGAGGCCGTGCGCACGGCGGAGCAGGCGATCCAGCTCGACGCCGATGCGGAGGCGCCCCGCCTGTTTTTGTCGCGGTTTCGGGTCCAGGAGCAGGCGCTCGACAAGGCGGTGGCCGCCGTCGGGCCCATCGTGGACGCGGCCGTCTCCCGCAAGCAGTTCGCGAAGGCGAACGAATACCTCGAGCCGATTCTCGCGTCGGACCCGTCCCAACCGGCCGCACTGGCGAAAATGGCCCAGGTCCTCGAAGCGGAAGGCAATCGACCGGCCCTCGCCAAGGTGTTTCTGACGCTCGGATCCGTCGCCGAGAAGCGCAACGACACGGCCGGAGCTCTGGACTATTACCGCCGCGCGGTCGACGCCGATCCCTCCAACGCCGAGGCCGCGACGCGCGCCAAGGACATCGGACCTCCCGTCGAGACGCCGTCGGCGGCGGCGGCCGAAGCCGAAGAGGGGCCGGCCGAGTACCAGGAGCTCGTCATCGACCTCGAGGACTCGGCGTCCGTCCATGCCCCCCAGCCGAAGGTGCCCTCGATCGAGTGGGACGAGAAGGTCGCGGCGGCCCCCGTGGAAGCCCCCCCGCCCGTGCCGGTCGCTGCGCCGGCGCCCGCCGACGAAGCCGCCCCCGCCGAGGAGCAGCAGCTCGAGACCCTGATCGTCGAGGCCGAGGTCTTCGCGAAGTACGGGCTGACGGACAAGGCGATCGAGCGGCTTTTCTCCCTGTCGCGGCGGCGGCCCGATCTCCTCAAGGTCCGCGAGCGTCTGGTCGAGCTTCTCTCCGAAACGAAGAACCCCGCGCTGTCGCGCGAGGTGGAGACGCTGGCCGCGGCCTATCAGGAGACGGGACGGCCCGCCGACGCGGCCCGCCTCCTCGCGCAGGCGGGC
>JBASRI010000189.1:0-1652 GCA_049273755.1 Thermoanaerobaculia bacterium | reverse complement strand
GTCTGGGAGGCGCGCCACGCGCTCCTGCGTCGGCCGACCGCGGTGAAGCTGCTGGCGCCCGGGACCGAGGGCGAGCGCGCGCTGGCGCGGTTCGAGCGCGAGGTGCAGCTGACGGCGGGGCTGACACACCCGAGCACGATCGCCATCTACGACTATGGGCGCACGTCCGACGGCGTCTTCTATTACGCGATGGAGCTCATCAACGGCATCAACCTGCTCCAGCTCGTCTCCTTCGACGGGCCGCTTTCCCCGGCGCGCGTCGTGCACCTGCTGCGGCAGGCCTGCGGCGCGCTTGCAGAAGCGCACGCCGCGGGTCTCATTCACCGCGACATCAAGCCGGCCAACCTGATGATCTGCGTGTACGGCGGCATTCCGGACTTTCTCAAGGTCCTCGACTTCGGCCTCGTCAAGGACATCGGCGCCTCCGAAGCCGCTCCAGCGGGTGCCTCCGCGGCCGGCGAGATCGATCCGGCCCTGTCGCACGACGGCTCGCTTCTGGGAACACCGCTCTACATGTCACCCGAGGGGATGAGCGATCCCGGGGGAGTGGACGTCCGCGCGGACCTCTTCGCGCTCGGAGCCGTGGGGTACTTCCTACTGACCGGCCACTCGCCGTTTCCGGGCCGCACGGCGATCGAGGTTTTCGCGAGGGAGCGGCGCGGTCCGCCGCCTCCGTTGTCGGACGCTGCGCCGGGCCCGGTTCCGGCGGCCCTCGAGGACGCGCTGCACGCCTGCCTCGCCTTCGATCGGGGCAAGCGACCTTCCTCGGCGGAGGCGCTCGACGCGATGCTGGAGGCTTGCGCCGTCCCTCCCTGGTCGCGCGGCGCGGCGAAGGCGTGGTGGCAGGACCGGGGCCCTGCGGCGTTGGCCGCCGCCCGAGCGGAGCGTCAGGAGGCGACGGAGGCCCTGCAGGTCTCGGCCAGGGGCTGGACGAGGGGCGGATCGCCAGGGACTTGAGTGTGAAATAGAATCCGCGGCAACCTAGCGAGGCCCGAAATGTTGACCGTGGACGCCGCCTTCGACCGCATCGGCTCGGCTCTCCGGCAGCGCGGGTATTCCCCGACGCGGGAGGAGAAACCCTCCGAGTCGCCCGGCGACCGCGTGGCGTTCTTCGACTCGCCGAGCATGTCCGTGCGCGTCGGGTGGAACGCAAAGGCCAGGCTCCTGCTCCTTCATGTCAAAGTCGAGGGCGAGTGGGTCGAGTTCGCGCGGCACAGCTTCGGTCCCGCGGGACTCGAGGACACCGCCGTCGACTCGCTCGTGCGCGCGATCCGCAACGAGGTCGCCGAGACCTCGACCGACTCGGACTGACTCCGGGCGCGAAGCGCCCTGTCATCCTGAGGAGCGCGGCTCTTTCTTGTCATCCCGAGGAGCGCAGCGACGAGGGATCCCTTTATCGGTCCGCGGTGACTCCAAAGGGATCCCTCGCTACGCTCGGGATGACAGGCGGGGTTCACGGAGACCTCGACCGACTCGGACTGACTCTGGGCGCGAAGCGCCCTGTCATCCTGAGGAGCGCGGCTCTTTCTTGTCGTCCCGAGGAGCGCGGCTCTTTTCTTGTCATCCCGAGGAGCGCAGCGACGAGGGATCCCTTTATCGGTCCGCGGTGACTCCAAAGGGATCCCTCGCTACGCTCGGGATGACAGGCGGGG
>JBASRI010000187.1:0-8749 GCA_049273755.1 Thermoanaerobaculia bacterium | reverse complement strand
TAGTAGGCCCGGATGTAGGCAAGGGAGGCATGCGCCTCCGCGAGGTTCTCGTCGAGCTCGACGGCGCGCTGTGCCGCGGCCCTCGCCTGCGGAAAGACTTGCGCCGGAGAAAACTGGCTGTGGAAGGGGAGAATCGCGTAGTAGCTCGCGAGACCGGAATAGGCGCCGGCGAAATTGGGCTCGATCTGGAGCGCCTTCTGGAAGGAGTCGAAGGCCTTCTTCAGGCCCTCCTCGCTCCCCTCTTCGAGGAAAAGGCGCCCCTGCAAATAGGCTTCATGCGCCCTCGGGTCGATCGGATGGCTCCTCTCGAGCCGCGCCCGCTCCGCTCCAGTCAACTTAGCCTCGACCTCCCGGGCAATCGCCCGCGCCACCTCTCCCTGCAGGGCCAGCACGTCCCGCAGATCGCGCTGGTAGCTCTTGGCCCAGAGATGCCGATCACTCTTTGCGTCGATCAGCTGCGCCGTGATTCGAACGCTGTCTCCCGAGCGAAGGACCGAGCCTTCCACCACGGCGTCCACGTTGAGGGCGCGCGCGATCTCGGGCAGCGGTCTCTTCGCCGCCTTGTATTGCATGACGGAGGTGCGCGAGATGACTCGGAGAGCGCTGATCTGGGACACGCTGGCAATCAGCTCCTCGGTCATCGCGTCGGCGAAATACTCTTGCTGAGGATCTCTGGACAGGTTTTCGAGGGGCAGCACGGCGAGCGAGTGGATGGGCTGCGCCGCTCCGCCTCTCCCGAGCAGCCTCCTTCGCAGACCCGCCAGATCGAGGACGAGAGCCAGAACGATCACCGACGCGAGAGAGGCAGCCACAGTCCCGAGGACGCGCCAAGAGCGCCCCCCTTCGCGAAACACCGAGGCGGGCTGAGCCGAGGAGCCGGCGGCCTCCGCCAGCGCGAAGCCGAGATCTCGGGACGACTGGAATCGCTCGGCGGGACTCTTCTCGAGGCAGCGCCGGACCACGCGATCGAGAGCGGGCGAGAGATGCGGGCGTGAGGCGGAGATCTCAGGAGGCTCCTCCTTGAGAATCGCGTTCATCGTCTCGATGGCAGACTCCCCCCGGAAGGCGCGCTCCCCGGTCAACATCTCGTAGAGCACCGCACCGAAGGAGAAGATGTCGGAACGGGGATCCGCGGCCTGACCGCGGACTTGCTCCGGCGACATGTAGCCGACGGTTCCCAGCACTACGCCGGGCTCCGTCCCGGCCTGCGTCGGCGCCTTCGTGCCTCCATCCGCCGCCTCCGGCTGCGTCAGCTTGGCCAGGCCGAAGTCGAGGATCTTGACGCGGCCATCCTGGGTCACGAAGACGTTCTCCGGCTTCAGATCCCGATGCACGATCCCCTTCTCGTGCGCCGCGGCAAGCCCATGAGCGATCTGGATCCCGTAGTCGACCGCCTTGCGTGCGGGAGGCGATCCTTGCGTCAGACGCTCGCGCAGCGTTGCCCCCTCCAGGAGTTCCGAGACCACGTATGGCGATCCGTTCTGCTGTCCGAAATCGTGAACCGTGATGATGTTCGGGTGATTGAGAGCCGAGGCCGCTCGCGCCTCCTGCTCGAAGCGGCGCAAGCGATCCGAATCCGCGCTGAGACTCTCCGGCAGTACCTTGACCGCCACCTCCCGTCCCAATCGCGTATCCCGCGCCCTGTAGACCACGCCCATGCCCCCTGCGCCAATCTGATCCAGAATTTCGTACGGGCCGAGGCGCGTGCCGGCGGAGAGCGTCACCGCAGCCCCTTCACCAGGTAGAGCCGCGACAGAGTTCGCGCGTAGCTGTACGCATAGGACTCTCCATCGCGCGTGAAATGGGGCGGCCGGATGAAGCTCACCCCCGTGGGGTCGCCGGGCATGAGCTCCTTCCACGGTTGCCGTGCCCCGGTTTCGACATCGAGCCGATAAACATGGGCGGGCAATTCACCCGGTCGATAGACGAACAGCACGCGGCCCGACACGTCCCATCCGCACGGCACCTCATCCGCGGCGAGGCCGGGAATCCGGCGAGGCTCGCCGCCGCCAGCGGGGAAGAGTGAAACCGTGCCGTCGGGTCCGATTGCGGCGATGAGCGTGCCATCGGGCGAGATCAGATTCGAATACGGAATGAGATGAACGCCTTCGGGGCTGACGGCGCGCGGAGAGCCTCCGTTGACGTCCTGGACGTACAACCGCGCTCCATGGCCTGTCTCGCCCCCGGAAACGAGAACTCGCTTCCCGTCCGGAAACCAGTTCGCCCAGATGACGGCAAACTTCTCGGTAGCGAGCAGGCGAGGCTCTCCGGGGCCCACCGGCAGCAAGCGCAGAGTGCTCGTGTCGCTTGGCGAGGAAGCGAGCACCGAGCGTCCGTCCGGCGACAGGCCCATTCCGACTCCGGGGGCGAGGCGCACGGGAGGAGAGCCGTCGGTCTTCCGAACGAAGATGGTTCCGTTCTCGCCGCCCCCTTCTGAGGCTTCGTCGAACAGGATCTCTCGCCCGTCGCTCGAGACCCCGCGAAGAGCCGAAAAGTCCAGCCATGAGAGGTCACGCTCCGCACTCTGTCCGGGCGCTCGGCTCACGATTCCGACACGAAGATCCTCGTCGGCAAGCAGGACGTCTTCCTTCGGAGAGATGTCTTCGAGCGTGAGCGATCCGGTCTGGCGGAAGACGAGACGCAGGCGTCCGGATCGGCTCACCGCATGGAGGGCGCGATTGCCGCCCGACTTCGTTCCCGTGAACCAGATTTCCCTCCCGTCGGGCCACCAGGCGAGGCCCTGTGAGCTGACCCATCCGTCGGAGAGCTTCTGCGCCTTGCCCGAAAGGCTCACGATTACGACCGATCCGAGGTCGCCGAAGCGCGCCCAGTGATCCAGGAACGCGATCGCATCCCCGCTCGGGGAGAAGCGGGGATTCCCGATCCAACCGGCGGTCTGGTAGAGGACGGTTCCCACGGGCGACTCGAGCCGGTTGCGGCCGCCCGCATCGCGCACGACCGCGAGCCGCTTGCCGTCGGGCGACCAATCGGCCCACTGCACTCCCTGGAGACGCTCCCGAGGCGCCTCTCCAGCGGTCAGATGAGCTTCCGCCAGCGTGCCGGAGGACACGTAGGGCTCGATGAATCGTTTGCCGAGCTGAAGGGCCAGCTGACCGGACGTCGCGATTGCGAGAATATCGGCGCTCGGAAGGTCGAGCGCGCTCGACTCCGGGCTGCCCGGCCGGATCGAGAAAGCGGCGATCGGCTTTCCTTCCCAAGCGGCCCCATAGACGATCGTCTGTCCGTCCGGGGCAAAGCGCGCGCCGCGGACCATTCCCCGGCGGAAAGTAACCTGTCGGAAGGTCGGGTTCCCGACAGGTGCAGAACCGTGACCCGCCCAGTAGACCGCAGCGGAGTAGAGGGCGAGCAACGCGACGCCGGCCGCGGCGATCCACGCTCTCGGCCGGGCTGCGGCTTGCGCTTTCGGTTCGGGCACCGCAATCGCACCCGACAGAGACTGAAGATCGAACGCTGCGTCGCGCGCCGACTGAAAGCGTTCCTGAGGGCTCTTCTCCAGACAGTGCTGCACGATCCGGTCGACCCCCGGGGGAATCTTGGCGCCCGAGTCCAAGAGCTCCGGCGGATCCTCCTTGAGAATCGCCGTCATCGTCTCGGCGCCCGTGTCGCGCTGGAAGGCGCGGCGGCCCCTGAGCATCTCGTAGAGGACCGCTCCGAAGGAGAAGATGTCGGACCGCGAGTCCGCCGGCCGTCCCCGGACCTGTTCGGGCGACATGTAGCCGACGGTTCCCATGACCGTGCCGGGCTCGGTCGAACGCGCGACGGTCGGCGACCGCGTATCGTCGGCGGCCTGTCCGGCAAGGCTCTGACGCGCGAGACCGAAGTCGAGAATCTTGATTCGTCCGTCCTCGGTCACGAACACGTTTTCGGGCTTCAGGTCTCGATGGACGATGCCCTCGTCGTGCGCGGCCGCCAGTCCCAACAGGATCTGCACGCCGTAGTCGAGGACCTTGCGGAGGGGCAAGGGTCCGGCGGAAAGGCGCGAGCGGAGGGTCTCGCCCTCGAGCAGTTCCATCACCGCGTATGCGACGTTGCTCTGTCTTCCGAAGTCGAAGATCGCGAGGATGTTGGGATGAGAGAGCGCGGCAACCGCCTTTGCCTCGCGCTCGAAACGCGCGAGGGCCTGCGGATCGTCCGCGAAAAGCGCTGGCAGGACCTTGACGGCGACATCCCGGTCGAGCTTCGTGTCGCGTGCCCGGTACACCTCGCCCATCCCTCCCGCGCCCAGCGGCGACAGGATCTCGTAAGGGCCCAGACGCGTGCCGGCGGAGAGCGTCACCTCACTCGAAGCCTTCCATCATCCAGATGTCCCCTCCCTGAGGACGGAAGCGGTCGAAGAGGATCCAGTTCCCGTCGGGCGACCAGACGGGATAGTCGATCCTGGCGTCTGCATCGTCGAACTGGAAAACCTTCTCTGGAGTGCCGCCGGACAGTGGAGAGACCCACAGCTCCTTGTGCGCCACGACGTCCATGATCCGCACATGGTCGGGGGAGAAGGACATGTGCGCTCCGCCAGCAACCTCGGCGGTGGGCTGCGGATCGCCCCCGTCGAGCCCGGCGCGCATCGTCTGCGATTTGCTTCCCGGGGTGCGGTAGAGCAAGGCCCTCGAGTCTTTCGTCCAGAGGAGGAAGTGCCCCGCGGTTCCGGTGCTCGTCAGACGCCGGGGGTCCGAGCCGTCCGCGCCCATCACCCACACCTCGAGGCGTCCGCTGCGGTCGGATTGAAAGGCGATGAAGCGGCCGTCGGGTGAAAAGAACGGGTTGATGTCGAGCGATGGAGTTTCCGTCAGCGGCCGCAATGCACCCGAGGCGCGTTCGACGGTCCAGATGTTCGGAGTGCCGGAACGCGAGGAGAAGAACACGATCGTCCGCCCGTCCGGAGACCAGTTGGCCTGGTAGTCGCCTCCGGGTCCGCTCGTGAGCTGCCGGGCGGACCCCCCCTCCCGATCCTGAACCCAGATGTTCATCTCGCCGGCGCGGTCGGAGTTGAAGGCGATCGAGCGGCCGCCCGGCGACCAGGCGCCGCGGCTGTCCTCCCGGTTCGTGCCGATCGCCTCTTTGGGCGGGCCCGTCGGCCGGCCCGTTGCGGGGTCGACGGGGAGCATCCAGAGATCGGCATTCTGGCGGCGGATCGCGAAGGCGAGCCGCGCGCCGTCCGCCGACAACGCGGGCTCCAGGTCCTGTCCTGCGCCCGTCGTCATCTGCTGCGGAGCGCCGCGCGGCTTGCCGCCCGCGGAAACCGCGATGCGCCAGAGATTCAGACCCCCGCTGCGGTAGGAAGAAAAGTAGATGTAGCGGCCGGAAGGCGACCAGACCGGCTGGAGATCCTGGAAGAGATCGTTGGTCACCCAGAGGAGCTTCTGGGTCTCGAGATCCACGACCCGCACGTCGAACTTCGTACTCTCTTTGCTTTGAAAGACGATCCTGCGCCCGTCGGGCGCCCAGCGCGGCCGCACGTGCGCGATGGCCTCCGAGACATCGCTCGTCAGCTGCTTCGGGTTGTGCCCCTGCGAGTCGGCGAGCCAGATGCGCCGTTGGCCTGCCCAGGGAGCGTCGAGGGCGATGCGCTGGCCGTCGGGAGAAAAGGCCGGGTTGTATGCGTCCTCGACGAGCTTCGTCTCGCGGCCGGTCGTGCGGTCGATCGTCCAAACGTCGCCGTCCCAATACGCCCCGAAGACGTCCCCCGGCTCGAGCTTGCGGCGGCTCTGACGGGCGCGCACGAAAGCGAGAGTCGCGCCGTCGGGCGACCAGGCCGGCTGGATATCGTCGAAAGCGCCCGCCGTCAGGGGCGCGCCGCTGCCTCCCGCCAGAGGCCGGACGAAGATCTTCCGGACGCCCTCGAAGTCGGCGGCATAGGCCATCTCGTCGCCGGCAGGGGAGAACACAGGCGACTCCTCCAGGCCTCTGGCAAGCGTCAACTGGGTCAGCCGCGGAACCCCGCCCGGGCTCGCGCTCCGAGCGCGGCGGCTCCGGCTCCGCCGGGGTCCTTGAAGCGCTTCCTGGATCTCGACCTGCGCGTCCTTCGCCTCGCGCAGCCGCTGCTCCGGATCCTTCTCCAGACAGCGGCGCAAGATGCGGCGGACCGAAGGGGGTGTCGCGCTGGGCAGACGCTTCCAGTCGGGCTCCTCATGAAGGATCGCCGCGAGGTAGTCTGGAATGGTCTCACCCTCGAACGCGCGCTGGCCGGAGAGCATTTCGTAGACGAGGCACCCGAATGACCAGAGGTCGGTGCGTTTGTCGACCGCCCGGCCCCGGGCCTGCTCGGGGCTCATGTAGGCCGGCGTTCCCAGGATCGTCCCGGCCGCGGTCATCGACGCGGGCGAAGTGATCACGGCCGAAGCCGCCGCCGAATCGTCCACTGGCTTGGCGAGGCCGAAGTCGAGCACCTTGGCGCGGCCCTCGGGCGTCACGCGCACGTTGGAGGGTTTCAGGTCCCGATGGACGACTCCCTTCTCGTGCGCCGCGGCAAGCGCGCCGGCGATCTGACCGGCGAGCTCGAGGGCCTCGGAGACCGGCAACGCGCCCGCGGCGAGCCTCGCGTCCAGAGGCTCACCCTCGACGAGCTCCAGCACGAGAAAGCGCACGCCGTCGCGCTCGTCGAGACCGTAGATCGCGGCGATGTTGGGATGGTTGACCGCGGCCAACATGCGGGCCTCTCGCGCGAAGCGGGCCAGGTGCTCGGGATCCCGCGCCAAAGCGTCCGACAGGAGCTTGATCGCCACGTCCCGCTGGAGCTGGGTATCGTTAGCCCGGTACACCTCGCCCATTCCGCCGGCGCCGAGAGGCGACAGGATCTCGTAGGGGCCCAGACGCGCGCCTGCAGCCAGGCTCATTGGCGCCGCCGCCCTTGATCTTCGAGAGTCATGAGCCAGAGCGAGGAGCCACCGTTCTCACGACAGTAGTAGAGGAACCGTCCGTCCGGCGAGATCGTCGGCTCTTCCAGAAAGAGTCCGGCGTCGGGAAAGTGCGTGACCTGCTGGAGCGGCCCGCCTTCGGCCGGAACTCGATAGATGTTGCGGTGGCTTGGCTGGATGTAAATCCACTTTCCGTCCGGCGAAAAGAACGGATGCCGCATCCGCTCGAAACCCGTCGTCAGCTGCTGCATCGGGCCGCCGGCGGTGGGCATGCGGAAAAGCTGCACGACGCCGTCCTTCGTGCCCGTGACGGCGATCCATCTTCCGTCCGGCGAGAAGACGCTGTCGAACTTCGCGCCTGGCGAATCGGTGAGCTGGATCGTCTTGCGCGTGTCGAGATTGAAAACGGAGATCTGCTGTACCCCTTTGACCGTATCGGCATAGAGCAACCTCTTCCCGTCCGTCGAGGGTCCGACCGAAAAGGCACTCTGTGCCGCCCGGGTGAAGAGCTGCTCCGCCCGGCTGCCGTCCAAGGCCACGATCCAGTCCGAGCTACCACTGCCCGCTGCGGAGCGGCTGATCAAGAGCTGTCGTCCATCGGGCATCCAGACGGTGGCCGCTTGCGCGACGTCTTCTCCGGGTAGCTGCAGCCTCTCGCGGCGGCGGCTCTCGACCTCGAGCACTTCCACTTCCTTGTGTCCGAGGGTGTCGCTGACCAGAGCGACGCGCCGGCTGTCGGGCGACACGCTCGGATAACTGTCGGTCACGCGGCCGCTCGTCAGCGACTCCTCGGGGCCGGTGGGCGCGCCCCCTCCGGGCGACAGGGGCAGCCTGGTCAGATTGCGCGAGGCCTCCAGCTCCGGCACCGCGATCCGAAGGCCGTCGCGGGTGACCGCTAATTCCATGACCTCCGTGGTCATGAGGCTGACGGTGGCCGGCACGCCCCCGACGGCTTGTCCTTTCGACGAGACTTCGACGAACTGGATGCGGCTACCGCCCTGCGGGTCGCGAATGATGAAGTAAAGCCGGTGGGACGACGGGTCCCAGGCATGGCCGAAGCCGGTGATCAAGACGTGCGGCTTGCCGCCCGCGGCCGGCATCAACAGGATGCCGTCGAACTGAGTCTCGAGGCTGATCCATCGCCCGTCCGGCGAGCACGCGATCCGGCTGATCTCCCAGGTGGATGCCTCGCTCGACAAGATGGTCTTCGGCGTGCCTCCGCCGGGTGCCACCTCCAGGATGGAACGCCGGACCTCCGAGCCGCTGACGTAGAGAATCCCGCTGCCGTCCGGACGCCACGTGGGGAAGTTCGCGTCCGAAGCCAGGCGCCGCGCCGCGCCGCCGAGAGCGCCCACGGTCCAGAGATCCCCTCCGTACGTGCGGACGTTTTGGCCGTACGTCCCGCCAATCCGGACGAGGCCGCTCTTCGAGGAGCGCGTCGAGACGAAGGCAACCGCGTTGCCATCCGGTGCGAAGGCGGGCTGGACATCTTGTGCGGCGTCGTTGGTGATGTTGACGTCCTGGCCTCCCTCTCCGCGGCGGACGTAGATCTCGAAGTTGCCGCTGCGGTCCGAGGCGTAGGCGAGGAGGCTGCCGTCCGGCGACCAGCTTGGCGACTCGGAGTGACCAGAATCCCTCGTGATGCGCGCGAGCTTCGTGACGATGGGGATCCGGGCAGCCGCCGGACGCTGCGCGAGCCACCAGGTCACGAGCACAGCGAAGCCGGCTGCCGCGATCGCCGTCGCCAAGAGCGCCCACGGACGCGCGCCGCGGAGGCCCAGCGAGCCCGTCTCCGGCGGCGCGGCCGGTGGCTCCTCCGAAACCGTATCGATCTCGAGCCGCGCGTCTGCAATGTCGTGGAGTCGCTGCTTCGGGTC
>JBASRI010000164.1:0-3045 GCA_049273755.1 Thermoanaerobaculia bacterium | reverse complement strand
GCCCGCGCCATCGCCCGGGGAGAGCGGCAGCCTGGCGATTTTCTGGTGCTCTTCCGAAACCGCAAGTACATGTCCGCCTACGCCCGCAAGCTCGAGGCCGAAGGCCTCGCCTGCGAGCTCGCCGGCGGCGGAGCGTTCGAAGACTCGGAAGAGCTGGCCGCGCTCCTGCCCCTGCTCTCGGCTCTTGCGGATCCCGACGATCCGGTCTCGTGGCTCGCGGTTCTTCGGGGGCCGCTCTTCGGCGTCGACGACGAAGCGCTCTATCGGTTCGCCCGCGCGGGCGGGCGATTCTCCTTCCACGCCGCTGCGCCCGCGGGGAGCGATCCCCGCATCCTCGCCGCATCCGCTCTCGCCCGCGAGGCCGAAGGCTTCGCCGCGACGCTGCCTCCCGGAGCGGCGATCGCGCGGCTGTGCGAGCGGCTCGGCTGGATCGCGTACGCCGCTTCTCGCGAGCTCGGCGACAGCCGAGCGGGCAACCTGCTCAAGGCGCTGGCGGCGGCGCGCCGGTTCTCCGCCGACGGCCTCGACTTCTCCGGCGTCGTGGCGGAGCTCTCTCGGATGACGCGCGGCGGCTACATCGAAGAGATGAGCGTGGAGCCCGGGCGGCGGGACGCCGTGCGGCTCCTGACCGTTCACGGCGCCAAGGGACTGGAGGCGCCAGTCGTGTTCCTGGCCGACCCGCGCCCGGACCAGCGCCGGCCTCCGCGCTTCTGGATCGACCGCGAGCGCGAGCCGGCGGAGGGACACTGGCTCGTGGCGCGCGAGGGGCGGGAGTTTCGCACCATTCCCATCGCGCAGCCCCCCGGCTGGGACGAGATGTCCGAGCGGGAGAAGGCCTTCGAGGAGGCGGAGAAGGTGCGCCTCCTCTACGTCGCGGCGACCCGCGCCCGCGAGATGCTCGTCGTCAGCACGTGGAAGCAGGGCAAGGGCAGCGCGAAGGGCACCTGGGCGGCCTTCGATCCGAACCTGCGGGACGAGCTTCCGGAGGCGCCGGCGGCGCAGCCCGCGACGGAGGCGCCCCGGAGGCGAGATCTGCCGGGACGGCTCGCGTCCTTCCGCGCGCGCCGGGCGGCGCGTCTGGAAGCGTCTGCCCGGCCCAGCTACTCCGTTTCGCCCGTCACGGCGCTCGCCCACGCCGCGGCCGAGAAGCCCGCGTGGGAATCGACCGGCCGCGGCATGTCCTGGGGGCGCGTTCTCCACGGCGCGCTCGAGGCGGCGATGCGGGACCCGAAGGCCGACCTGACCCTCCACGTCACGAATCTGCTTGCCGAGGAGGAGCGCCTTCCGGGCGAGCTCGCGGATGTCCTGCGCGTCGTCGAGTCGGTGCGCGCGTCCGATCTGTGGGAAAGGGCGTGCCGCGCGAAGCGGCGCCTCGTGGAGGTTCCGTTCGCGCTCCCGGCCGAGGCGGGCGGCGCACTTCTCCAGGGCGCGATCGACCTCGTTTTCGAGGAGGACGACGGATGGGTTCTCGTGGACTACAAGTCCGACGCGATCTCGGACGCCAACCGCGCGGGCCTGCTCGACTTCTACTTCCCCCAGATTGGACACTACCGCCGCTCCTGGGAGAAGCTGACGGGATCGCCGACGCGCGCGGCGCTGTTTTTCATCGAAACGGGAGAGGCGGTCTGGATGCCGGACGCCTCAACCGGACCTGCACATTCCCCGTGAGACTCTGACGCCATGTCCGCCAACGCCTACGACCTCGTGGTCATCGGCACGGGCCCGGCCGGGCAGAAGGGCGCGATCGCGGCCGCGAAGCTCGGCAAGAAGGTCGCGGTCATCGACCGCAAAGAGATGGTCGGAGGCGTGTCTCTTCACACGGGCACGATCCCGTCCAAGACGCTGCGCGAGGCGATCCTCTATCTGACCGGATTTCGCGAGAAATCGTTCTACGGACAGGACTACGCGGTCAACAAGGAGATCAAGGTCGCCGACCTCGCGTTCCGCGTCCAGAAGGTCATGGCCAAGGAGATGGAGGTCGTGCGCGCGCAGCTCGCTCGCAATCACGTCGCGACGGTCCATGGGGCCGCCCGCTTCACCGACCCGCACACGGTCGAAGTGACGGGGACCGAAGGGACGACCCGCCTGACGGGCGAGCACATTCTCATCGCCTGCGGCACGCGGCCGGCGCACAGCGAGACAGTGCCGCTCGACGGGGAGAGGATCCTCGACTCCGACCAGCTCCTTCAGGGGAAGTCGCTGCCCCGCGACACGATCGTCGTCGGTGCCGGCATCATCGGACTCGAGTACGCTTCGATGATCTCGGCCCTGAACATCAAGGTCACCGTGATCGAGGGCCGGCCCGCCGTGCTCGACTTCGTGGACCAGGAGATGACCGACGCGCTGATGTACTTCATGCGGCAGCGAGGCGCGACGTTCCGCCTCGGCGAGAAGGTGGTTTCGGTCGGCTACGACGAGAAGCGGCGCGTGGTGGCGTCCCTGGAAAGCGGCAAGGAGGTCCACGGTGAGGCGCTGCTCTACACCGTTGGGCGCCAGACCAACGCGGACCTGCTGGACCTTCCGACGGCGGGACTCTCGGCGGATGGGCGCGGCAAGATCGCGGTCAACGAATTCTTTCAGACGGCGGTTCCCCACATCTACGCCGCCGGCGACGTCATCGGCTTCCCGGCACTCGCCTCGACCTCCATGGAACAGGGACGCCTGGCGAGCTGCCACATGTTCGGTACGTACTGCGAAGGCCGCACCGCGATCCCCTACGGCATCTACACCATCCCGGAGATCTCCATGGTCGGGAAGACCGAGCAGGAGCTGACCGAAGCGAAGATCCCCTACGAGATCGGACTCTCCAGGTTCGAGGAGCTCGCCAAGGGCCAGATGCTGGGAATCGACGCGGGGCTGCTCAAGCTGCTCTTCGATCCGAAGACACGCAAGCTCCTCGGCGTTCACATCTTCGGAGAGCGCGCAACCGAGATCATCCACATCGGCCAGGCTGTCCTGGCCTTCGGCGGGACGATCGACTACTTCCGCGACACCGTCTTCAACTACCCGACGATGGCGGAGGCGTACAAGGTCGCGGGTTTGGAC
>JBASRI010000144.1:0-7241 GCA_049273755.1 Thermoanaerobaculia bacterium | reverse complement strand
GCGCCCCCCGACCCGCGTCCTGCCTCCGCGTCCGTGACCCGCCCGGCGATCGGTAGCCTCCGCAGTCGTCCACTTCGACCCCAGGGAGCGCGAGGCGGTAAGATCCCGCCCCTATGGCCATCGTTGCCACGAAGGACGAGTCCTCCACGCGAACGATCCTCGAGATCGAGATCCCGGCCGAAGAGGTCGAAAAGGCGTTCGCCGCCGTTACCCGCGCCTACGCGCGCCGCGCCGCGATCCCCGGCTTCCGCAAGGGCAAGGCGCCCGAGTCCGTGGTGGCGAGGCGGTTCGGAGACGAAATCAAAGGCGACGTCCTGGAAGCGGTTCTGCCCGACGCCATCGCCTCGGCGATCGAGGAGAAGAAGCTCGCGGTCCTGGGCAGGCCCCGCGTCGAAGACTTGCAGTGGCAGCCGCCCGGGCCGATCCGTTTCTCCGCGCGCCTGGACCTCAAGCCGCCGGTCGATCCGGGGGAGTACCGGGGCGTCCCGGTCGAGGACCATCCGGTCGAGCCGACAGATGAGGAAGTAACGCTGGTCGTCGACCGGATCCGGGAGGCGCACGCCGAATTCCACCCGATCGAGGTCCGGGCCGCGGCGCCCGGCGACTTCGCCGTCGCGGACATCGAGGGTGCTTTCGTCGAGATCCTGGCGCCCGGACAGAATCCCCGGACCTTCCGGGACGAAAAGATCACGCTGGAGATCGGCCATCCCGACTCGATGCCGGAGATCAACGAGGCCCTGCGCGGGGCGCAGCCGGGCGAGACGCGGTCCTTCCGGAAGACCTTCGCCGAGGATTTCCCCAACGACGAGTTCAAGGGCAAGACCGTCGACTACCGGGTGACGCTCGCGGCCCTGAAGGAGAAGAAGCTGCCCGCGCTCGACGACGAGTTCGCGCGGGCCGTCTCGGAGGGAGACACCGTCGAAACGCTCCGCGACAGGGTGCGCGCCCGCTTGCGCCGGGAGAAGGAAGCCGACCGCCGGCGCAAGTTCCGCCGGGCGATCCTCGATGCGCTCGTCTCCCGGCGCGAAATCCCGGCCCCGGAGGTCCTCGTGGAGTCGGAGACCCAGTCGGCCCTGCGGGACTATGCCCGGTATCTCGCGGCGAGCGGCATCGCCCCCGAGAAAGAAGACTGGACCAGGCTTTCGCAAGAGGCGCGCCCGGGCGCGGAGCGGCGCGTTCGCGAGTATCTGCTGCTCGACGCCATCGCGGAGCGCGAGGGTCTTTCGGTCTCGGAGACGGAGCTCGAGGCCGAGTTCAAGCGGGCCGCGCAGGAGCGGGGAGTCGAGCCTTCGGCCCTCCGGGAGCAAATGGCCGGGGCGGGAGGCCTGGAGGCCTTGCGCGACGAGATGCGTCTCTCCAAGGCCGTGGACCTCTTGATTGCCAGTGCGAAGGTGCTACCCTCGGGAATGCCGGTGGAAGTCAAATGACGAAGCCTCAAGTCTCAAGTCTCAGGTCTCAAGCGGGGCCCCGGCTGCGGGGAATGGCAGCCACTCCGGATGGGTTGCCCGCGATGAGACTCGAGGAAGAACACGAGGGAGGCGGCATGGTCCTGGTTCCGATGGTCATCGAGCAGACGAGCCGCGGGGAGCGCGCGTACGACATCTACTCGCGACTCCTGAAGGACAACATCATCTTCCTCGGCCAGCCCGTGGACGACACGATGGCGAACCTGATCATCGCGCAGATGCTGTTCCTGGAGTCGGAAAACGCCGAGAAGGACATCTCGTTCTACATCAACTCTCCGGGCGGCTCGGTCACGGCCGGTCTGGCGGTCTACGACACGATGCAGTACGTCAAGAACGACGTGTCGACGATCTGCGTGGGCCAGGCCGCGTCGATGGCAGCCGTCCTGATGGCCTCGGGCGCCCGCGGAAAGCGCTTCGCCCTTCCCAACTCGCGGTTCCTGATCCACCAGCCGCTGGCCTACGGCCTCCAGGGCCAGGCCACTGACATCGAGATCCACGCGAAAGACCTGCTGAAGATGCGGGAGCGGATCAACCAGATCCTCGCGCTGCACACCGGCCAGGGGATCGAGAAGATCGCCAAGGACACCGACCGCGACTACATCCTCGAGGCCGAGGATGCCAAGAAGTACGGCATCGTGGACTCGATCTACCACCGCCGGGACGACGTCGCCCTCAAAGCTGCGGGGTAAGGCCAGTCCGCAGGAAGCAGGCGGCAGGAGGCAGGACGTCTTTTTGAATCCTGCCTCCTGCATCCTGCATACTGCCTGCTGGGGCGTCGGAATAGCCTGACCCGCAGGGCGTTAACCCAGGAGGGTATGTTAGATTTCGACGCGGTAGCGGTTGACGTGGGGGGAGAGGCGACCCTAGAATTTCCTTATCCCTCCGGAGGCTGAATGTCGAAGAAAACCGGGAACGGCGATGTCTTGCGCTGCTCCTTCTGTAACAAGAGCCAGCGGGACGTCAAGAAGCTCATCGCGGGCCCCACGGTCTACATCTGCGATGAGTGCGTCGACATCTGCCTGGACATCATCGCGGAGGACCGGGTCCTCGAGACCCAGGCTCCCGAGGCCAAGCTCCCCAAGCCGAAGGAGATCAAAGAGTTTCTGGACGGCTACGTGATCGGCCAGGAGCAGGCCAAGAAGAAGCTCGCCGTCGCCGTCTACAACCACTACAAGCGGATCGACTACCTGGAGAAGAACCGCAAGCTCGACGTCGAGCTCCAGAAGTCCAACATCCTCCTGATCGGCCCGACCGGCACCGGCAAGACCCTGCTGGCCCAGACCCTGGCCAAGCTCCTGTCGGTTCCCTTCACGATCGTGGACGCCACGACGCTGACCGAGGCCGGATACGTCGGCGAGGACGTCGAGAACATCATCCTGAAGCTCTACCAGGCGGCCGGCAACGACAAGGAGAAAACCGAGCGCGGCATCGTCTACATCGACGAGGTCGACAAGATCGCCCGCAAGGGGGAGAACCCCTCGATCACCCGGGACGTGTCGGGCGAGGGCGTCCAGCAGGCGCTCCTGAAGATCCTCGAGGGCACCGTCGCCAACGTCCCGCCGCAGGGCGGCCGCAAGCACCCGCACCAGGAGTTCATCCAGATCGACACGACCAACATCCTCTTCCTGTGCGGCGGCGCCTTCGTGGGCCTGGAGGAGATCATCAACCGGCGCATGACCGAGAAGTCCATGGGCTTCGGCGCCAAGATCGTCTCCAAGAAGGAGAAGCGGTCGAGCGTGCTCCTCGAGAAGGTGCACCCCGAGGACCTCATCAAGTACGGGATGATTCCGGAGTTCGTCGGCCGCCTTCCCGTCGTGGCTACGCTCTCCGAGCTCGACCAGTCGGCCCTGGTCGAGATCCTGAAGGAGCCCAAGAACTCGCTGGTCAAGCAGTACCAGACGATGCTGGAATTCGAGAACGTCCAGCTTCGTTTCACCGACGACGCCATCGAGGCCATCGCGGAGGAAGCCCTCTCCCGCAACGTCGGGGCGCGGGGCCTGAAGATCATCATCGAAGACCTGATGCTGGAGGTGATGTACCAGATCCCCTCGGACGACGACATCGAGGAGTGCGTCATCACCCGGGACGTCGTCAAGCACCACACGAATCCGATTACGATCCTGCGCAAGGCGGGCTGAGACGAGGCGCGAGCCGCTAAGGGACTCAGGGGCAGCGCCCGCGCCCGAGCCCCCGAGGGGCCCAAAGGACACTTCGAACCCATGAAAACCATCGATCCGGCCGACCGGGAGTTAGAGAGCCTGCCGCTCGTTCCTCTCCGGGACATGGTCGTCTTCCCGCACATGATGCAGCCCTTCGTGGTGGGCCGCGAGTCCTCGATCCGGGCGCTCGAGGCCGCGCTCGCCACGCCCGTCAAGCGGCTGTTCCTGGCGGCGCAGAGGGACCCGCAGCTCGACGAGCCCAAGCCCGAGGACATCTACGACGTCGGCGTCATCGCGACCGTCGCCCAGTCCCTGAAGCTCCCCAACGGCCACATCAAGGTGATGGTCGAGGGCGTGCGCCGCGGCCGGATCCTCGCCTTCGAGCGCCGGGGCGCGTACCTGGCAGTGGCCGTCGAGGCCCTGCCGTCCAAGCCCGCGGACCCCGAGGCCCTCAAGGACTACATGGGCAAGGTCCTGGCGCTCTTCGAGCAGTACGCGAAGCTCTCGCACCACCTGGCCTTCGAGGGCCTCGCGGCCTCGCTGAAGGTCGACGATCCGGAGCGCTTCGCCGACACGTTGTCCGCGCACCTGGCGGTCACCACCGCCGAGAAGCAGGCGCTCCTCGAGGCGGAATCTCCCTACGAGCGTCTCCAGAAGCTCCAGGACCTGCTGGAGGTCGAGATCGACAAAGTCAACATCGACCGCCGGATCAACAACAAGGTCAAGAAGCAGATGGAGAAGGCCCAGAAGGAGTACTACCTCAACGAGAAGATCAAGGCCATCCACCAGGAGCTCGGTCGCAAGGACGACCGGACCGACGAAGTCGAGGAGCTCAAGAAGAAGATCGAGTCTTCGGGAATGCCCAAGGAGGTCCGCGAGAAGGCCGAGACGGAGCTGCGGCGCCTGGAGGCGATGCCGCCGGTCTCCGCCGAAGCGACGGTGTCGCGGAACTACATCGAGTGGCTCGTGGGCGTGCCCTGGAAGAAAGCCTCCCGCGAGTCCAAGGACCTGACGCGCGCCGAGACGATCCTGAACGAGGACCACTACGGCCTCGAGAAGGTCAAGGAGCGGATCCTCGAGTTCCTGGCCGTCCGCCAGCTCGTGCAGAAGACCAAGGGCTCGATCATCTGCTTCGTCGGCCCTCCGGGCGTCGGCAAGACGTCGCTCGCCAAGTCGATCGCGCGGTCGTTGAACCGCCAGTTCGTGCGGCTCTCGCTCGGCGGCGTGCGCGACGAGGCGGAAGTGCGGGGCCACCGGCGGACCTACATCGGAGCCTTCCCGGGCCAGATCGTCCAGATGATGAAGAAGGCCGGGACGGTCAACCCGGTGTTCCTGCTGGACGAGGTCGACAAGATGTCGTCGGACTTCCGGGGTGACCCGGCCTCGGCGCTGCTCGAGGTCCTGGACCCGGAGCAGAACCACTCATTCGTGGACCACTATCTCGACGTCGAGTACGACCTGTCCAAGGTCATGTTCATCGCCACCGCCAACATCGCCGACCCGATTCCCCCGGCGCTGAAGGACCGGATGGAGCTCATCCCGCTCTCCGGCTACACGCCCAACGAGAAGGTCGCGATCGCCCGGCAGTTCCTGGTGCGCAAGCAGCGCGAGGCCAACGGCTTGAAGCCCGATCAGATCGAGATCAAGGACGACACAATCCTCGCGATCATCGAGCACTACACGCGCGAGGCCGGCGTGCGCAATCTCGAGCGCGAGATCGGCGGCGTCAGCCGGAAGGTGGCGCGGCGCATCGTGCAGAAGAAGGCTGAGACGCCGGTCGCCGTGACGCCCGAGAACCTCAAGGACTTCCTCGGGAAGCCCCGGTTCCGCAAGCGGCTCAAGGGCGAGGTCTCCGAGGTCGGCATCGCCACGGGGCTGGCCTGGACCGAGGCCGGCGGCGAGATCCTGATGACCGAGACCAGCCTCCTGAAGGGCAAGGGCAACCTGACGTTGACCGGCTCGCTCGGCGAGGTCATGCAGGAGTCGGCGCGCGCCGCCGTCTCCTACGTACGCAGCCGCGCCGAGATGTACGACGCGGACCCCAACTTCCACGAGAAGTTCGACATCCACATCCACGTGCCCGAGGGGGCGATCCCCAAGGACGGCCCCTCGGCCGGCATCACGATGGCGGCGTCCCTGTTCTCGGCGGTCACCAAGATCCCCGTCCTCAAGGACGTGGCAATGACAGGGGAGATTACGCTCCGGGGCAAGGTGCTCCCGGTCGGCGGGATCAAGGACAAGGCGCTCGCGGCGTACCGGGCCGGCATCCGCACCATCATCCTCTCCGCGGAAAATGACAAGGACCTGGACGACCTGCCCGACGAGATCCGCGGGGAGATGGAGTTCCACCTGGTTTCCACGATGGACGAGGTCATCAAGATCGCGATGGAGAGCCCGCGCTCCGCGCCTTCCACGCTCGACGCGGAGGGCAAGCCCGCGGAAGGGGGCATTGTCGCGAACTAGCTCCGGTTCCCGCCCGATTCGAGTTTTGAAATAATAGGGGCCGCTCGGGCTCCCGGCTTCGAGCTCCCGACCCCCGGTTCATCCCCAGACACAAACACACCCGAGAGGACACAAGATGGCCAGACGAAAAGGCACCAACGACTCCGACGTCGAGACGCTCGAGGCTCCGCCCGAGGGGTTGCCCGACACGACCGGCGAGGAGGCCGCCATCGAGCATGGCGACACCCTCGACATCCGCGCCCTGCACGAGATCAAGATCCCGCAGCTCCTGAAGATCGCCAAGGACCTGGAGGTCGAGAACGCCACGGGGATGCGCAAGCAGGACCTGATCTTCAAGATCCTGCAGGCGCAGACCGAGAAGAAAGGACTGATCTTCTCGGAGGGCGTGCTCGAATGCCTCCCCGACGGATTCGGCTTCCTGCGCGCTCCCGAGTACAACTACCTTCCAGGCCCCGACGACATCTACGTGTCGCCGTCCCAGATCCGGAAGTTCGATCTGCGCACCGGGGATACGGTCTCCGGCCAGATCCGGCCGCCCAAGGAAGGGGAGCGGTACTTCGCCCTGATCAAGGTCGAAGCCGTCAACTTCGAGCACCCGGACGTTGCGCGCGAGAAGATCTTCTTCGACAACCTCACGCCGCTCTACCCGCAGGACCGGATCCGCCTCGAGGTCCCGACGAACATGACTTCCCGCGTGCTCGACCTCGTCGCCCCGGTCGGCAAGGGGCAGCGCGGCCTGATCGTCGCGGCGCCCCGCACGGGCAAGACGATGATCCTCCAGTCCCTGGCGAACTCGATCTCGACGAACCACCCCGAGGTCACCCTCATCGTGCTCCTGATCGACGAGCGGCCCGAGGAGGTCACCGACATGCAGCGCTCGGTCAAGGGCGAGGTCATTTCCTCGACGTTCGACGAACCAGCCGCGCGCCACGTCCAGGTCGCCGAGATGGTCATCGAGAAGGCCAAGCGGCTGGTCGAGCACAAGCGCGACGTCGTCATCCTGCTCGACTCGATCACGCGTCTGGCGCGGGCTTACAACGCGATCGTGCCGCCGTCGGGCAAGGTCCTGTCGGGCGGCGTGGACTCCAACGCCCTGCAGCGCCCCAAGCGTTTCTTCGGCGCCGCCCGCAACGTCGAGGAGGGCGGCTCGCTG
>JBASRI010000138.1:0-2312 GCA_049273755.1 Thermoanaerobaculia bacterium | reverse complement strand
CGGGATGACCGCTACGCCGTCGCGTAGCGACGGCTACGCGGTCACTTCTTGGTCGACTTGCCCTCCGCTGCCGTGGTCCAGGTCTTGCCGTCCTCGGAGGTCTCCCACTTGAAGGTGTAAGTGGTCGGCGAAGTCACGACGATCGTGTACCGCGACTTGATCAACTTGCCGCCCATCTTGTCCTCGCCGGACCAAGTCCAGGTGTTGCCGGCGTTCGTTCCGGTGGCCCACCCCATCATGCCCCTGCTGTCGTAGCCCATGTACTTGTAAACCTTGTCCTCGGGACTCCAGCCCAGGACGAACTCATCCTTCATGGGCCCCATGGCGCCCTTGCCGGTTTCGCGGCAGACGAGCTGCCACCCGCCCTCGAACCAGGTGCAGTTACTCTCGCTCGTCATCTTTCCGCCCGGTCCCCAAGGGCCCGGCTTCATCTCCGACTCGCCCGACCACTTCCCGGCAAACGCCTCGAGCTTCTTGGTCTCGGGGCCGGGCTTGGGTTTCTCCTGGGGCTGGGCCAACGCCATTCCGGCGAAGCACGAAGCGAGCAGTACGACGGCGATTCTGGATTTCATGCAGGATCCTCCTCTGGGTCCGGGATTCTAAATCCGATCTACTTCGCGGCCACCCTCGTCGCCTTGCCTTCCATCATCGGAGCCCAGGACGTGCCGTCCTCGGACGTCTCGAACTTGAACGTGTAGGAGTCCGGCGACAACTCGACGATCGTGTAACGGCCCTTGACGTTCTTGCCTCCCATGACGCTCTCGTTGGTGTACGTCCAGGTCTTGCCGTCCGCGGTCCCGGTCGCCGACTCGTTCTCACCCATACTGTTGAAGCCGTTGTACGTGTAGGCCTTCTTGGCGGAGTCGTAACCCATGACGCCCAGTCCCGACACCTTGCCCAACGGGCTCGTAAGGCTCATGGTGCAGGTCACGAAGAAGCCGTCGCCCATCCACTTGCACGCGTCGTTTCCGGACATCTTCCCGCCAGGACCCATGGGGCCGGGCTTCATCTCGCCCTCCGAATGCCAGTTGCCCACGAAGTAGCCCAGCTGTTTGTGCTCGGGGCCCGGCTTGGGAGCCTGCGGCTTGTCCTGAGCGGCTGCTGGGACCGCCGCGGCGATGACCGCGGCCAGGATTGCGATGGCGATACGTTTCATGGCACAAAGCCTCCTCGGTTGTGTATTCAACACCCGTTCCGGTTCCTTTAGGCGGGTTAAGCTCCGCCGATGCGAATCCCCCTATCCTGTCATCCCGAGCGCAGCGAGGGATCCCTTTTGAGTCACAGGGCCGCTACTAAAGGGACCCCTCGACGCTACGCTCCTCGGGATGACACAGACCACACCTTCCGGCCCGTGGTCTTGGCGGTGCTGCTCCTCGCCCTCGCGGCCGCCCTCGCCGCGACCGAGGGAACGGCCGGCGGCATCCGGTGGACCGTTCCAGCCGGATGGAGCGTCCAGGCACCCCGCCCCATGCGCATCGCGACCTACACGATTCCCGCGGCGGAGGGCTCGGAAGCCGGGGAGTGTGGCGTGTTCTTCTTTGGGAAGGGCCAGGGTGGCACGGTTTCCGAGAATTTGGATCGGTGGGCCGGCCAGTTCGAGCACGCGACCGCGCCCCGAAAGACCGTCAAGAACCAGGGCGGGTTGCGCGTGCACACGATCGAGCTGTCCGGGACCTACCTCTCCCCCGGCGGGCCGATGATGCAGTCGCAGGACAAGAAGCCCGGCTGGCGCCTCTCGGGCGTGATCGTCGAAGCGCCGGAAGGCCTGGTCTTCTTCAAATGCGTCGGCCCGATTCCGACGATCGAGAAGGCGCAGAGGGACGTCGAGGCGCTCCTGAAGTCGCTCTCGAATGCTCTGAGAACCTAGGGACGGCCCTCAGTACTTCTTCAGGAACGCCCGCACGCTCGGTTCCTGAGCGGCGCGGGCGGCGATGCAGAGGTCGATTCCCTCGAGCACCTGCGCGAGGACGCGCGGTCCGCCGGGCAGCTTCTCCACGCGCGTCCGGAAGAACTCCTCGACCTCTTTGCGACGCCCGGCGTCGCAGAACCCGACCCCGAAGTATGGAACTGCCCCGATCGACTCCCGCGGCAACTTCGCGATGACGGCGTCGTAGTTCGCCTGCAGGAACTTCCAGCCCGCGACACTCCCGGCCTCTTCCGGGATCGCCGCCGCGAACATCGAGTCCGCCTCGCGCGCGTCGGCGCCCGGCGTGAGAAAGAGCGCGAGGGCTTCGCCCACGATCTGCTGGTCCGGAAACGTCGCCAGCGCGGCGTATAGTCGCTTGCGGTCGCGGCGCTCCTTGGCCGCGGGC
>JBASRI010000430.1:0-3058 GCA_049273755.1 Thermoanaerobaculia bacterium | reverse complement strand
TGGCAGAGCGCGCCCGAGATCGCCGCCGCCGAGGCGGAGGCACGCTCCGCCCAGGCCGACCTCACGATCGCGCGAGCCGAGAGACTCCCCCACCTTTCCTTGAACGCCGACCTGGGGTTCTGGGTCTCCGACACGACGCACCTGAACGCGGACTTCTGGGATCACTTCTGGGGCGCCAAAGGCTATTCGCTTTCGCTGATGATGGCCTGGCCGGTCTGGGACCGGGGGGCGCTGCGGGCGCGCGTCGCCCAGGCCGACTTCGGGCTCAAGCAGGCGCGCTCGCGCCTCGAGGCGGAGCGGCAGGACGCGCACCTCGCCTGGACTCAGGCGCAGACGGCACTCCGGCACCTCTACCGACAGATCGAGATCCTGTCTCGCGCGGCCCCCGATGCGCGGGACTCCTACCTCGAGATGGAAAGCCGTTACCGGGGCGGCACCGCGACCTCCCTCGAGGTTCTCGACGCGTACGCCGCCGCGGTCGACGCCGCCGTACGTCTCAACGAGGTGACCGCGCGCTACCGCGTCGCGCAGGCGGTCGCCCGGCGCTGGAGCGAGCCGTGAGGCGCCTGCCCCCGCTGTTCCTGGCCCTCGCCGTGGGCCTTTCGTGCCGGGCCCGCGAGCAGGCCGCGTCGAAAGGCGCCGCCGACCCGGAGCCCGCCTCCGCCATCCCGGTCAAGACGGCTCGGGCGAGCCTCGCCAGGCTCGAGCGCGTCGCCAACGCCCCGGGGCACACGGTCGCCCTGGTTCAGCAGAAAATCCGCGCGCCGTTCGCCGGCACGCTCGTGACGCTCTCGGTCATCGACGGCGACGGCGTGAAGCGCGGCGACGCCGTCGGCATCATCCTGTCGCGCGACAGCGAGGCGGCGCTGGCGGGCGCGCGAGAGATGGAACGTGAGGCGAAGACCTCCGCCGAAAAGGAGGACGCGCGGCGCGCGATTGCGCTCGCCGAGCGCAACCTGATTCGCGCCGTCATCCACGCGCCCGCCGAGGGCGTCGTGCTGTCCCACGCCGCGGCTCCGGGCGACCGCGTGACCGAAGGCCAGGAGATCCTCACGCTCGCGGACGCGAGCTCCCTCGTCTTCGTCGCCGACGTCGCCCAGAGCGACCTTTCCCAGATCCGCCCCCGGCAGAGGGCCTCGATCGAGCTCGCCGGCCTCCCTCGGCCCGAGCCGGGAACCGTGCACGACGTGTTGCCCATGGCGAACCCCGCCGATTTCACGGTCCCCGTGCGGATCGACCTGCTCCGCAAACGCACCCCACTGGGGGTCGGCCTCTTCGGAACCTCGCACATCGTGGTCGCCGAGAAACCGAAGGCCGTCGTCGTCCCGGACGCCGCCGTCCTGCGCGACGACGTCACCGGCAAGGCGCGCATCGCGCTCGTGCGCGACGGCCATGCGCACTGGCAGGAGGCGGTTCTCGGGCTGCGCGGTGCCGCCGGAACGGAGATCGTCTCGCCGGCCTTGAGCCCCGGCGACGTCGTGGTCGTCGAGGGTCTCGTCGGCCTGCCCGAAGGCGCCGCGGTCGCGCCCCAGCCGTGAGTCTCGACGTCCGACGGCGATGAACCTCGCCCGGCGCCTTCCCCAGCGCTCCGGCGCGCTCTTCCTGCTTCTGGCCGTGCTCTGCGCCGCCGGCGTCTGGACCGCGAGGAACCTGCCGTCCGCGATCTTTCCGACCGTGACCTTTCCGAGGATCAAGGTGATCGCGGGTGCGGCGGAGGAGCCGGCCGCCCAGATGATCCCGGCGGTCACGCGCCCCCTCGAAGAGGCCATCCTGCGCGTGCCCGGCATCGAGCGTGTGACCTCCACGACCACCCGCGGCGCCGTCGAGCTCGGCGCGGAGTTCTCCTGGAGCACCGACATGCAGGTGGCCCTCGCCCGGGTGCAGGCGCAGATCGAGCGCGTGCGCCCGGACCTTCCGCCCGAGACGCGGATCGACGCCGAGTGGATGAACACCGCCATTTTCCCGATCCTGGGTTATGCGCTGGTGTCCGACACGCGCTCACTGTCCGAGTTGCGGGAGCTCGCCGACTTCGCGCTCAAACCCGAGCTCAACCAGATCCCCGGCGTCTCCCAGGTCCAGGTGGAGGGCGGCACGCGCAGAGAGTTCCAGGTCCGGCTCGACCCGCAACGGCTGGTGGGCCGGAAAATCTCGGCCTCGCAGGTCGTCGACGCGATCCGCAAGAACGACGCGATCGTCTCGGCCGGCCTCGTCGAAGCGAACCACGAGCTCTACCTGACCCTCGTGACCGGAAAGCCGGCCGGCCTCGACGACCTGAAGCGAATGTCGGTTCCCGCCCCCGCCGGCGGAATCCCGGTCTCGCTCGGGGACCTCGGTACGGTCGCCGCGGCCGACGCGGTCGCCTACATCCACACGACAGCCGACTTGAAGCCCGCGGTTCTCGTCAACATGATCCGACAGCCGGACGCCAGTACGCTCTCGGTCGCGGCCGGAGTCGATGCGCTCTTCCGAGCCAAGCCCGACCTGCTCCCGAAGGACGTCCGTTGGATCACGTCCTATGACCAGGCCGAGTTCGTGCGGGCCTCGGTCCACGGCGTCCGGGACGCGATCCTGATCGGCGTGGCGCTCGCGGCCCTCGTGCTGCTGGCCTACTTGCGCGACTTCAAGATCGCGGCCATCGCCGTCGCCACGATCCCGGTGACCGTCGCGATCGTCCTCTTCGGCCTAGGCCTGACCGGGCAAACGATCAACCTCATGACCCTCGGAGGAATCGCCGCCGCCATCGGGCTCGTCGCCGACGACGCGATCGTGGTCGTCGAGAACATCGCGCGCCACGCCGAGGAGCGCGCTTCCGACAACCCGTCGCGATCGGGACTGGCCGAGGTCCTGCCGGGGCTGACGGGCTCGAGTCTCTCGACGATCGTCATCTTCTTCCCCTTCGCCCTTCTGTCGGGGGTCGCCGGCGCCTTCTTTCGGCCCCTCGCGCTGACGATGGCTCTCGCGTTGGCCGTCTCCTATGTGCTTTCGGCGCTGGCGGTGCCTCTGGCGGCCGAGCGCCTGCGCGTGGGCCTGCGGACGCGGGCCGCCCGGCGCCCCCGGC
>JBASRI010000429.1:0-6261 GCA_049273755.1 Thermoanaerobaculia bacterium | reverse complement strand
TGGAGCTCGAGTTCGTCGAGGGCATGCAGTTCGACAAGGGCTATATCTCGCCGTACTTCGTGACGGATCAGGAGCGCATGGAGGCCTCGCTCGAGGATCGGGAGCAGGTCCTTCATGTTCGAGATCTTCTTCTCGTAGAGGAGGACCTTGGCGTTCTCCATGACGCACTCCATCCGCTCGGCTTCGGTGATGAAGTACGGCGAGAGGTAGCCGCGGTCGAACTGCATGCCCTCCACGACCTCGAGCGTCGTCTCCAGGCCCTTGGCCTCCTCCACCGTGATGACGCCGTCCTTGCCGACCTTGTCCATCGCCTCGGCGATGATCTTTCCGATCTCCGAATCGTTGTTGGCCGAGATCGTGCCGACGTGGGCGATGTCTTTGCCCTCGACCGGCTTGGAGAGTTTGTCGAGGTACTCGACGGCCGCCTTCACCGCCGCGTCGATGCCGCGCTTCAACTCCATCGGGTTGCCGCCAGCCGTGACATTCTTGATGCCCTCGCGGTAGATCGCCTGGGCGAGCACGGTCGCGGTCGTGGTGCCATCGCCGGCGACGTCGGAGGTCTTGGAGGCGACCTCTCGGACCATCTGGGCGCCCATGTTCTCGACGGGATCCTGGAGCTCGACTTCCTTGGCGACCGTGACGCCGTCCTTGGTGACCGTCGGGGAGCCGAACTTCTTCTCGATGACGACGTTGCGGCCCTTGGGGCCCAGCGTCACCTTGACCGCATCGGCGAGCTTGTTGACGCCGTGGAGCACGCGCTGCCGCGCCTCCTCGCCATAAATGATCGTTTTCGCTGTCATGGTGTTTGCTCCCTACTTCTCGACGACCGCGAGCACTTCATCCTCCTTGAGGATCAGGTGCTCTTCGTCATGGATCTTGATTTCGGTGCCGGCGTACTTGCCAATGAGGATCTTGTCGCCCTTCTTGACGTCCAAGGGAAACTGCTTGCCTTCCTCGTTGACCTTGCCCTTGCCGACGGCGACGACTTCCGCCTCCATCGGCTTCTCCTTGGCGGTATCCGGAATGATGATCCCGCCCTTCTTCATCTCGCCCGTCTCGAGTCGCTTGACCAGGATGCGATCGTAAAGTGGCCGAATCTTCATGACGTTCCTCCTGAATCCGTTGTGTTTTTGGGTCCGGCGCACTCGCGGATCCGGGGGCGCGTCGGAACCCCACATTAGCACTCCTCGATCACGAGTGCTAATAGGACGGCGAGCTCTTGAGGAGGTTATCGAGCCGCCGCTGCGACCTGGCAGCGATCGCGCCCGGTCTCGTGGGCCGAGCTAACTCTATGGATTCCTGGCGGATACCGAAGCCGCGGGTGCCGGCACTGAGGTTATCTCAAGGGTTGCGGGCGTTGCGCTCACGAGGCCCCGCGAGGCTCGGTGTATAGTGTGATCTCCGATCCCCCCGACGGACCGATCCAGCACAAAACCTGAATGCCCGCCGCCGGTTTTCGGCAGAAAGCGGGTGTCCCATGCGCAGGGTTTTCTCCGTCCTTCTCTTTCTCACCGCAGGACTCGTTCTTCTCACCGGCATCGCGCTTTCAGAAAGCGAGACGCTCCGGCCGCTACACATCGCGACGGGGGGTCTACAACAGACGATTACCGCAAATTCGACCGATCAAGCGGATCTCCAGTGGGCGGGCTACATCCTCGAAGACAGGGGCGGCGTATTTAGGGCAGGCGATCGGAGAAAGCGCTCGTACACGTTCCGAGGCCCCTCGGGCTCTTCGGCGGTCCTTCTCGACAACGAGAACCCGACGCTCGTTTCAATCAGGCGCGAGCTCGTGTTCGACATCACCTTCGCGGTCAAGGAAGGCCGGTCCCCGGCCGACATGCTCGCGATCGCGCCAAAGCTGATCGCGGCAATGCGGAAAGCTCTCAGTCAAGACCCGGCAGTCGTGGCCGGTCTGGGTTATCTCGCCACGGCTGCGGGCTCGGGCGTGACGCCCGAGGCGCTGCAGACCGCGGTGATCGACTACATGCAACGATACCAGCAACCCTCGACGCCGATTCAGGCAGCCTGTACGAGCTGCGGTTCGCGGGACGGATTTGGAGATGAGTACAACGGCGGTCCCGGCATGTACGCGACATTGAACGTGGGGGGCTCCGATTGGAAGATCGCAGGCATCCGGCACTACCTCGACGGAGACAGCACATTTCGGGTTCAGGTCACCGCGAACATTCCAAGGAGCGAGCCATGAGTAATCAAACGCACATCGCCAGGGGGAGGGGTGACTCTCCGCCACTGGACAACCGACAGTTTTTCGTTCGTGGGTGGCCGGGAGCGGCCGAGTCCGGCCTTGGTGGGCTTAGCCGACGGTCGCCGCTTGAACCTCGTCGCATCGAGGCTGAAGCTCGTCAAAACGCAACCGACGACGCCGATCGAGTGTGAGATGAAAACACAAGCCATGTGACGAAGCTCCCCAGCTCGCGGCGAGCAAGACGATTCGGCGCCCGTCCAAACAGTCATAGGAAAGGGAGGAACTCCCATGAAAAGAACTGCCACCCTCGCGGTTGGGATCGCCATTCTGCTCGCCGGCATCCTCGCCGCCCAGACGGCCGCCATCGAGAAGAAGACGGCCACCGGCAAGAAGACGCCGGCTGCGCACGAGGGCATACACGTCGTGTTCGCGCCGGGGGACATCAAGTGGTCCGATGCACCGCCGATCCTGCCCGCCGGAGCGAAGATCGCCGTGCTCGAGGGGGACCCTTCAAAGGCCGGACCGCTTACGATGAGACTGAAATTCCCCGCCGGCTACAAGATTGCCCCGCACTGGCACCCCGGCATCGAGCGTGTGACCGTGGTCTCCGGGACCTTCAACCTCGGGCTCGGCGACAAGTTCGACGACAGCAAGGGGAACGCTATGCCCGCGGGATCCTTCGGCTTTCTCGCGCCGCGCATGCACCACTTCGCTTGGACGAAGGGAGAGACGGAAATCCAGGTCCACACGATCGCCCCGTGGAAACTCGTCTACGTCGACCCGGCAGACGATCCGAGCAAGAAGAAATGAGACGGCCAAGTCCGCGGCGCGTTCGAGCTGGGCGACTTCGGCCGCCCCTGTACGGGTCCGCGGCTCTGGCTTTCGCCTACATGGCCGGGTCGGTCCTGACCTGATCGCCATGGATGACCAACCCTCGAAGATCGACCCCTCCCTCGTGGCGCACTTCCGACACAAGCACCCGAGTTGGAGCTATGAAGTTCGGCCGGCAGACTCTCCCCGCGGCACGTATCAGGTTGAAGTCCACAACGACGTTGGTTTGGTGATCGAGTACGCCAGGGATGGAAACCTCAACGAAGCGTTCCTTCGAGCGGTCTGGAGAGCAGAACAGAAACAGGTCGTGGGATAGCCTTGACGGCATCGCCTGCCAGAAAAGTCGGGGACACTCCCGCAGACTTCTCCTCGTCTCCCGGCGATCCCCTGAATCACTTCGCGCTGGCGACGAGCTTCTGGAACCTCGGGTTCTTGCGCAGCGGGTCGAAGTTGGGGTCGATCTTGAGCCAGCCCGGGGAGAGGTTGTAGGGGATCTTCAGGATGGGCTCGAGGCTTGGCTGGTTCACCGACTTCTATCCAGATTTGCTTTACCTCGACACTCGCGGCTCGGACGGGCGGACTCCGACGGACTACGACATGAATCTCTCCGTTGGCTACAACCTGAGCGTCGGCCCGGTCACGATCACGCCGATGCTGTATGTCTTCAACCTGCAGAACCGCCAGACGGTCACTAGCGTGGTCCAGGCGTTTAACGTCAACGGCACCTTCGTGACCGATCAGAGCAGCCAGTTCTACGAGCAGGCCGGAGTCCAGCCCGGTACGGGGTCGTGCCCTACGACCGCGACGGCTCCCTGCTCGGACAACTGCGACCGCACGACAATGACGCAGGACGACATCCGGAACGGCCGGCTGATCTGCGAAATCGGTATCGCGTCCGTGCGCCCGGCCGAGTTCGTTATCTTCCGCGTATTCCAGCAGACCGCCGAAGCCCAGCGTTGAGGAGATCCGACGATGGCACGCAAAGACAGAACGGTCTTGGGTCTACGGATGGCTTTGTGAATACTGCTATGCCTTAGGCTTCGGAGCCTGGCGTCAATCGCTCTTTGTGTGTTGGAGCCACGGTGCGAGGCGGCTGGAATTCTTGACGGGATGAGTTGATCGGGATTCCGGGATTCGAACCCGGGGGAAATCCGCAATTTTCCTAAGGAATCGGGCATGGGTGCGACGATGGGTCCGATCAGGGTGCGGTTGCGGCTGGGCTCTTGTCCCTGCAGCGTACTCGCAGGCTCTCGGGCTTCCGAAGCGGGCGTAGACTGCTCTGCCAGCGGGGAGGTGGGACGGGATGTCTCGTCCGGCGCGGATCCTCGGCGCGCTGTCGGCACTCGGCCTGCTGGCAGGCGTCGAGTCTGGGCTGGCGCAGTCTACGACACCTATCGTGCCCGGCGTTCCCCTGGAACGACGTCTCAGTGGGGCCAGGTCCACCGGTACGAGATTTTCCTGGGTTCAAGCCAGTTCTTCCACCTGGATGTTGAGCAGAGCCACCTCGATGTGGCGGTCCGGATCCTTTCGCCCAATGGCACCGTGGAGGCGGAGGTCGACAACGTCGCTGACCGTGAGGAGCCGCTTTCCGTCTCGGTGGTGAGTCGGGGCGAGGGAGTCCGCAGAATCGAGCTCGCCCTTCGGGACCCGCAGTCGGCGTCCGGAAAGTATCGCTTGGTGGCCCAATCGCCGCAAGCGGTCACCCCCGGCGACCAAGAGCGCCTGCGCGCGGAGGGCTTGCGAGCAGAGGCCGACCGCCTCGTGTCCGAGCACTCGGCAGCGTCGTCGGAAGCGGCTCTGGCGTGCTACGAAGCGGAGTTGGGCCTCTGGCGCGCGATCGAGGACCGCCGCGAGGAAGCGGCAACGCTTGCCCGCCTCGCCGATACGCTCGGCGACCTCGGCGAGCTTCGTCGAGCCCTGGATCGCGCGGAAGAATCGCTCACCCAGTATCGGCTCGTGGGTGACGAGCGAGGAGAGGCGGCAGAGCTCGACCGGGTTGGTCTTGCACACTCGGAGCTGGGCGAGCAACGTCTCGCCGTCGAGCTTCTCGAGCAGGCCCTGACACTCCGTCGTGCTGCCGGTGACCTTTACGGGCAGGGAGAGGCGCTGAACGACATCGCGGTAGCTCTTGGCGCACTTGGGCTGCAAGCCGAAGCCGTCGAACGGTACACGGAAGCGTTGGCCCTGTTTCATGCGGTGGGCGACCGGCTCGCCGAAGCGACGATGTTGAAGAACCGGGCCGTGGATCACTTAAACCTGGGGAACACGGACCGGGCCCTGGCCGACCTTCAGGAAGCGTTGGCTCGCTTTCGCGGCCTCCGGAGAGCCCGCGAGCAGGGATTGACGGAATACTCCATCGGGAGCATCTGCCTCGACCGGAACGAGGTCGCGGCGGCGCTGCGCCACTTCCACATCGCGCTCGAGCTCTTGCGGGGGACCGGGGACAAGCGCTTCGAGGGCCTAGTGCTCGATCACATCGGGCTCGCCGAGCTCGCGCGCGGGAGAATCGGTGCGGGCGTTCGCGACTTTGATGAGGCGAAGGAGCTAATGCGTCAATGCGGGGACCGCCGAGCGGAAGCCATGATCCTGGCGAATATTGGCCGCGCCCGCCTTGACGAAGGACACGCCTTGGAAGGCCGGGCGCAGCTCGAGGATGCTCTCCCGCTGGTTCGTGCGTCTTCGGATCGCGTGCACGAAGCCATGACCCTTGTTTACCTGGCGCAGGCAGAGCGAATGCTCGGCGATCTCGACGGCGCGCGGTCCAGGATCGAAGACGCACTTCTCCTCACAGAGTCAGTACGGGGCTCGATTCCCGGCGTGGGAGAGCGTGCATCGTATATGGCCAGGACCCGAGACCGTTACGACCTGCTCATCGACATCCTCATGGCGCTTCACGCCCGGCGGCCGGGCGAGGGTTGGGACGCTGAAGCCTTACGAGCGAGCGAACGCGCCCGGGCAAGGGGCCTCATTGAAATGCTCGCCGAGGCGCGGGTCGACATCCGGGAGGGGGTGGATCCGGCGCTTCTCGAGCAGGAGGGGTCGCTCGAAGCACGGCTGGACGATCGTCGCCGCGAGCAGGAAAGGCTCCTCGGCGGCGCGCACTTGCCAGAAGACGCCGAGTCGAACCGCCGCGCCACGCGGACGCTTCTTTCCGAGTGGGACGACGTGCAGGCGCGCTTGCGGTCGTCGAGCCCACGATACGCGGCGCTCGCGCGGCCCCAGCC
>JBASRI010000111.1:0-16558 GCA_049273755.1 Thermoanaerobaculia bacterium | reverse complement strand
CATCGACGGCGCGCGGGTCGCCCCGGAAGTCATCGGCGAGCTGCCGCACGGCGCGCAGCCTCCCCGCGAGGTCCGCGCCCGAAACCTCGGCCAGCACCTCGGCGATCGGCCGGTCGTACTTGACCTCGCAGACGAGCCAGCCGCCCTTGTCGAACGTCACGCGCGTCGGCCGGGTCGCGGCCGGGAGCGCCACAGTCGTGGACCACCCCGAGAGCTCCACGCGGTGCGTCGTCGCGCCGCGCGCGTCGGCGATCTCGAGCTCGACTGGGAGGCGGAAGTCGTTCTCGAAGGGCAGATCCTCCTGGATCTGCTTGACCGTCAGGTCCACCTGCTTCCTCTCGGGCGCCCACCGGTACGACACCTCGAATCGGGGGTGGCCGCCTCCGCCGACGATCCAGTCCCCGAAGAACCACGAGAAGTTGCGCCCGGCGGCGCGCTCGATCGCTTCCTGAAGGTCCGCCGAGTCGACGTTCGAGTACTCGTGCTTCTTCAGGTACGCCGCGATCATGCGGTCGAACTCCCCCTCGCCCAGGAAGTGGCGGACCATGTGCAGGACCAGCGCGCCCTTTACGTACGTCGTCTCCTCCTGATACATCGCCGACGGCTCCTTGTAACGGAGGTACTCCATCGGGCGCACGCTTCCGGTCGCGCGCACGTAGTCGACGTACTTGGTCAGGTACGCCCAGCGCTGGTACGTCAGATCGTCCTCCCCGTGCGCACGGGCGTTCCAGCGCGTGTGCCAGAACGTGGCGAAGGACTCGTTGAGCCAGATCGAGCCGAGCGAACGGCACGTCACCAGGTCGCCGAACCAGTGGTGCGCGAGCTCGTGGGCAACGACGTCCTCGTAGGTGAAGACCGGCCAGGCGTCGGCATAATCCGGCGACAAATCGGGGGGATCGCCGGCGCGGCGCAGCTCCGTCTCCGAGAAGCCGGTCGCCGTTGTGGTCTCCATCGCGCCCGAAAATTCGCGCAGAACGACCTGGTCGTACTTGAACCAGGGATACGGATAGCCCATGGCCTTCGAGAAGAACTCGACCATGTCGGGCGTGTTGCCGAACGCAAACCGCGCCGCCTCCTCCGTTCCTGGCGGCGTCCAGACCGAGAGAGGGACGGTCTTGTCGCCGACCTTCGCGTCCCGGAGAGGCACGCGCGCGAACTCGCCCACGTCCACGGTGACGAGATAGTTCGGGATCGGCCCATCCTGGATCCAGTGGAACGTGCGCGTCCCGTCTGTGTTCTCGCGCGAGTCCGCCAGCCGGCCGTTGGCGACGGCCGTCAGGCCTTTGGGGACCGTCACGACGAACTCGACCGAGGAACGATCGTTGGTGTCGGCGTAGCCCGGCAACCAGCCCCGGTGAAGACCCCCTTCTCCGTAGTTCCAGGCCTGCGGCGCGCGCTTGCCGTCCTGCGGGAAGAAGTACATGCCGGAGCGCGGCCGGCAGGAGTACGTGATCGCCACGGACTCCTCGCCGCCCATTGCGACCGGAGGATCGAGCGTCACGTCTAGGGTGAACACGGCAGGGTCGGCCTTGAACTTCTGCGGCTTCCCGTCTCGCTCGACCTTTTCGACGGCCAGATCGGCCGCGTCGAGCGAGAGCGTCGAAAGCGGGGATCGGAGCGCGACGAACGTCACGGTGGCCGTTCCGGCTAGCGTCTCCTTCGCCATGTCGAACCGCAGTTCCGCCTTGTAGCTCTTGATGTGAAAACTCCGCTCGCGAACCGGCCGCTCGGGGCCTTCGGGAAGACGGTGGCCGGGAAACACCTGACCGGCGGCCGTGAGCGGGCAGGCGGCGAGCGCCAGAAGGGCGAGGGCGCGTCTCATTGTTCCTCCTGAAAGGGCGCGGGGATTCTATCGCCGGACCTGACCCCAGGTGCTCGGGATGACGGCTACTGGATCGTGATCGTCGCCCCGGCCGAATACGCGTTGAACTCCGGGGCGTACATGGGCTGGACGGTGGCAGGCGCGACCTTGAACGTTCCGGCCATGTTGGCGCGGATGCGGTACTTGAAGGTGTACTCGCCGGCCGGCAGCCACTCGAAGAAGAAGTTCGACCCCGAGTCTCGCGTCTCCTCGTACCAGGAGATCCCGAGGTCCCACTTGTAGCGCGACAGCACGTTCTCGGGCTCGGCTCCGGCCGGGCGCGGATCGCGCAGGTGGACGTACTCGGCGGCGTGCTTGGCGGAGAGGGAGATCTGAACCTCGATCTGGTCGCCGGACTTCACCGGCGTTCCCTCCGCCAGCGGCTTCAAAACGAACCCCGACGCCGTCGCGTCGCGCAGGAAGTATTTTCGCGACACCTTGAAGAAGTCCCCGCGGTCCTCTTCCGGCAGCTTCTCCGTCGAGAAGTGCCAGGTCGCCGACGTAAAGGCGAGCCCCTTGCCCGTCTTTGCGACCACGATCTGGGCGTCGCGTTTTGGGTCGAGCTTCTCGCCCGGGATCACGACCTGGTTGCGCTTGCCCGTGTACCGGTCGGGCTCGAAGTCGAAGGACGTCGTCTGGCCGCCGGCCTGGACCTCGACGCCCTCACGGACCGCGAGCGCCCCCTCTTTCTTCAGATACCAGACGAGCGAAGAGATCGCTTCGGCCGTGGCCCGCGTCGATTTCCAGTGGTTGAGCTTCTTGTTGAGGAACAGCCACTGGACCAAGCCTTCCCGACGCGAGTCCGACGGCGAGAGCTCCGCCAGCACGCGCAGGGCGAAGGCCTGCGTCTCGACGGTGTCGTTGTACCAGAGCCAGGCCCGGTCCTCCGGCGCGAAGTACGTCCCGAGGTCGCGATCGGTCTTCGCCGCGTCCATGACCGAGTCCCAGACCAGCTTGGCATCCTTCGGCCGGGCCATCCGCTTGAGCGTCAGGGCGAGCTGGCCTTTGAGGTAGGGCGGGTGCACCTTCCAGTACCCGAACGAGTAGTTCAGCAGGTACTTGCGGTACGCGGCGTCGAACGCGGGCGCGTACCAGCTCTCGTCGGGATACGACGAGAGCGTGTAGTTGACGAACGTCGCGAGCTCGCAGAGCCCCAGCCCGTGCATGCACAGCGCGAGGTCGTGTCGGACGTATTCGCCGGCGTAGGCCCACGCCCGCTGGATCATGTCCTTGGGCACTTCGACGCCGAACTCGAGGGCATTTGCGAAGCCGTGCAGGATGTAGAGCGTCATGTAGGGCGACGGCGGACCGCCCGGCCACCACGGGAAGCCCCCCGACTCGGTCTGGGCCTTGCGGAGCTTCGCCAGGGCCGCCTCGCGATCGGCCGCGGCGATCCTCGGGTCGAGGATCCGCACGAGGTCGCCTCCGGGCTTGCCCCCGCCGCGAGCCTCCTCCAGCCACGGGGTCTCCTCGAGCGCCATCTTCCGGTTGGGGTCCATGGCGTCCCAGATCTCCAGGCGCGTGTCGCGCTTCGAGAGCTCCTCGGCCATCTTCGCCACCGCCGGGAAGTCGCGGAAGACCGACGAGACGATCCCCGTCGAAACGAAGCGGTTCAGCGTCTGCTCGGTGCACTCGTATGGGTAGTTCACGAGGTACGGGAGCGCTGACAGAACCGAGTAGAAGAGCTGCGCGTCCACGGTCACGACGAGCAGCTCGTCGATCCGGGTGGAATCGTCCTTCGCCATGTCTTCGAAGGTCAGGGTCCGCCGCTCTCCGCCCCGCAGGGCCGCGAAGCGCGACTGCGCGAGTTGCATGCGCCCCGGCAGGACCGGCACGGGCCGGAGCTCCCCGTCGGAGAAATCGCCCGAGACCGCCGTGGCCTTGATGGCGTAGGACCCGACGCGGGAGGGCGTCGTGAGGCGGAAGGTCACGTCGGCGCCGCCGCGGGCGGCCGTGGAGAACGGCTGCCTCGCCCGCTCGGGAGTCAGGCCGAACCGCGACAGCGCGCTCTCGTTGGTCTCCGTGTCGAGGATGTCGAGCGTCACCTGTCCCGAAAGCCCCCGCTCCGAGGCGTTGTTGACGACGATCTTCAGCTCCGCCGCGTCGCCCTCGCGCAGGAACCGCGGCACGTACGGCCGCACCATCAGCTCCTTGACGCTGCGCGCCTCCTTCCTGACCGAGCCGGCCTTCAGGTCCTTCGTCACGGCGTGCACGAAGACGTTCCATGACGTGACGGAGTCGGGCACCGTGAATTCGATCGAGGCCGAGCCGTCGGTCCCGGTCAAGAGCTGCGGCTTCCAGAACGCCGTCTCGGCGAAGTTACTGCGCAGCGCAACAGGGGCGTCGGCGGGCGCCGCGGCAGCCACTTCCTTGGCTTCGCGAGCGACGGCCTTGCCCGGTGCCTTGGCGACAAGGCCTGCGGATGCGGGCGCCTCGCTGCTGACCGTGACGTTGGCCGACACGGCCATGGCATCCATCGCGGCGAGGCCGCGCCGCCCCGGGCCTCCGATCCCGTAGCCGCCGTAGAGCTTCAACGAGTCAGGCCGCAGGTAAGGCGCAGACGGCAGATCCGGAAAGCGCTCCGCGATGGCTGCGAAGAAGGTTTCGGCCAGGCTCGATCGCTCCCAGGCGGGGGCGGCGCGGTTCGGATAGAGCGCCAGCGGATCGGGCGGATTGTGGGGCACGAAGGCTTCGAGGCTGCGGTCGTACATGTAGGCCAGAAGCTCCGCCGCTGCGGGCTCGACCGGGCGGCCCCCCGGCGCCTGGACCTTCACCGTCCACGTCTCGCGCTGCCCGGGCCGCAGCCGGTCCCGGAAGCTCGCGAAGCTCACGGCGAGCTTCTTGTCGTCCCAGGGAACGAAGATCGACTGCGTCAGCGTGACGAGCTGGTGGTCCCGCAGAACCGTCACCTTCACGGCGAAGCCGCCGCGGTCCTTCTCCCCGATCGGGATCTCGACGAGCTCCGGGCTCTTGCCCGCCTGTAGGCGCCGCCCTTCGACACGGCGGCCATCCCGATCGATCTCGAAGAGAAGCGGCTGACCCGGAAGGCCGGAGGCGACTAGGAGCCGCGCGGTCTTCCCGACCTCGACCGAATTGCTCTCGGCCAACAGGATCGCGGGAAGTGCGAGCGGCGTCCGCGTCCCGGCGACGACGATCTCGCGAGGCGCCTCGAACACCCCGCCGAACTCGTCGGCCGTCCGGTATCGGATTCGGTAGGCCCCCGCGGGCAGACCGGCGAGCGGGATCCAGGCCTCGCCCTTCTCGTCGTGCGCGAGCTCGCCTCGCGCGACCTCCGCCCCGTCCTCCCAGCGCGCCATCACGCGCTCGGGCGCGTATTCCATCTGCCAGCGTGGGCGCAGCAAATCGCCCGGCGTGCCGAAGGCCTTTGCATCGGTCTCGCCGGGCTCAGACGCAGGGTCGGCCGGCTGCTCGGCCGGCAGCAGAGTCTCGCGAGGCTGCGCGAGGCGCACCAGCCGCCACGAGGCCTTGCCCGCCCGCGGCACACCGTCGAGGTTCGTGCGCACGACCTTGATCCGCACAGGCTCGCGCTCCCGCACGAACCCTGCGGGCGGCTCGATCCGGGCCTCCACCGAGACGAAGCCCAGCCGGAAGGAGCGCGAAGCCGACTGCGTTTCGCCGCCCTCGTCGGCGACGTCCGCCGCGACCGTGTAGGAGTACGTAACGCCCGAGCGTTGCGCGGCCCGGCGCTCGTCGGCCCGGGGCGTGAAGGCGAGCGTGAAGCGCCCGTCGGCCTGTAGGGCGGAGGTTCCCGCGTCGATCGTCTGGGTCTGGACACCGCCGCCGCCCCAGCCGCGCCACCAGAACCACCAGGGGTATTGCGGCGTCCGCGTCACGCGCCAGCGCACCTGTCCGGAGGCGACCGGCAGCCCGAAGTAGTAGCGCGTCTCCCCGGTCAGGCGCGCGGGGCGATTCAGCCGGAGCGGCTCGGCAGGGTCTTCGAGCTTCACCTCGAAGGTCGGCCGCTTGTACTCCTCGACCCGAACGACCGCCGCGGCGCCGCCAAGCGAGCTCGACACGCGCCAGGCGCCCAGCGCGCGGCCCGTCGGGATTGGGAACTCCCCGGCGGCCGAGCCGAACTCGTTGGTCGTCGCGGCGCGCGACGCCACCGTCTGGTTGTTCGCGTCCACGAGCGCGACGGTCACGGGCGACTGCGGGAAGACCCGGAGGCGGCCCTCCTTCGCGTCCCCGCGGTAGGCCAGGACCTTCCACAAGACCTTCTGCGTCGGCCGGTAGATGCTCCGGTCGGTGAAGACGAGGGAGGACGTCGCCGGAGTCTCGGGCTGCGCCGGGCTCCAGTAGGGGGCGTTTAATTCCAGCGCGAGGTCCTCGCCGGCGCGCGCGTAGAGAAAGCGCTGATACGTCCAGGGCTGCACGCTCTTGGGCAGCCGGAGCCGGGTGAACCCCTCGGCGTCGGACGTTCCGGTGGCGTCGCGCTCGACGCTCTGGGGATTCCACTGTCCCCGGTAGACCGAGACGGCGGCGCCCTCGATGGGCCAGCCGGTCGCCCCCGAGAGCGCGCGGACCTCCAGGACGCCGCCGCCGTCCTCCGCGAGAAGGGCGGACTGCGCCATGGTGAGCACGAGGTCGCTGACGAGGAGGGTGGCCGCCTCCAGCGGCGCGCCCGGCCCGCCGAAGGTCGAGGCGCCCGAAGCCGCGACGACATACAGCCCCTTTGCCTTCATCGGAGGCACGACGTAGGTCGAGTGCTGGCGGTAGTCGGAAGTCTCGGGCAGGGGCACGGACCACTCGGCGTCCGGCCGACCCTTCACGATCTCGCGCAGCTCCTCGTACGTGGGGAGCACCTTGTTCAAGTCGCGCGCCGCGGCCACGCGCGCCGGCAAGTCCAGGCGAAACGCCCGGAACTTCAGTGGCGTGATGTTCTTGTGGGTCACCAGAATCGAGCGGCGCTCGGGAGCGTCCGTCCGCATCGCGCGGATCTGGTAGTCCGGCGCCTCGATCCGCTTCATGATCGCGAGGCAGCGGCGGCCCCCGACGGAATCGGGATACGCCCGGCGCCCCTCCTCGGCCACGGCGTGCGCGCGAACGAGCGCCTCCGGCCTGGGGGAGGCTTCCAGAAACTCGGCCAGCTGGGCCTTGCCCATCGCGAACCAGGGCAGATCCGCCATCGCCGGCAGCCGCTCTGCCAGATCGCGCTGGATCGTGGCACGGTCCTCTTCCTCGGCGAAGGAGGATTGAAGGCGGCGAAGGCGCTCGAGCCTCGCCTCGAAGGACGCCTCGCGCTCGCCGCGGCCGGCGTGCCAGCCTTCGAGGTCCGCGAGCACGGCGACGAGCTTGACGAGCGGGTGCGTGGCAGCGTCATCGAGCCGGACCGTTCGCTCGGCCTCGGCGTCCTGCCGCAGGAGAGCCGCCAGGTCGAGCCGGAAGATCTCGTTGGAGGCGGCCGGGCTCCAACCGGAGGTGTCGGCCAGACGCGCGACGGAGAAGTACGACAGAGCGTCCCGGAGCGTGCCGCGTATGTGCTCGGGGTAGTCGTTCGGCTCGACGAACTCCGACAGGCTCTTGACGGGATAGCGCCCGAGGGCCTCGCGCTCCTTCCAGAGCTCGAAGTACGCGCGCGCGGCCTCCTCGTAGATCTGCTCGCGCGTCCAGGCCTTCAGGTCGACCTTGCCCGAGGACTCGACGCGCTCGCGCTGCGAGACCTCCCAGGAGTAGGTCTGCGCGTAGCCCACGAGCGCTTGCGCGTAGAAGAGCTCCAGCGCGGCGCGCGAGAGCAGATCCGGCGGCCAGGGCTCCTCTTTCAGGAAACGCACGGCGGTTTCGGCGCCGTGAAGCCCCATGCGCAGTTGCGTCGCCCGGATCAGGGCCTTCGTCCACTCCGGCGCGTCGCCGCGCTTCTTCGCCGCGTCGAGGATCGCCTCGACTCCCTTGAGCGCCTGCTCGAACTTCTGCTCGGAAACCAGGCGGTCGACGTCTTTCCAGGTTCGCGGAGGCACCGGCGTAGGAGTGGCGGTGGGCGCCGCCGGCGCGGCGGCCGCCTTCTTCTTCTGAGGGCCCGGGGCCGCGGACCCGCCGAACGAGGCGAGCGCCGCCAGCAGCATCCCCGCTCCGACCCATCTCCAGGGCGCACGCATCGCGGTCATTCTGCCAACGTAGGAACCCGGGACGAGTCGAAAGTTCCTGAGGCCGAGGGGCGGGGACCGCCCCGCCCCTACGTAGGGGCGGCCCTCGCGGCCGCCCGGGGCTCTCTAACGCTGGAACGCGTACGAAACCTTGAGGAAGAACTGCCGGTCGGCGGGCTGCAAGGCGAAACTGCCGTCCTCGACGAGGGCCCGGTTGTCCCCGTAGCCGACGAAGAGCACGGTCTGCCAATTCAGCTTGTAGGAAAAAAGGGCCGAGCCCGCGAACGCCCCGTCCTTCGCCGCGACCGGAATCGTCCACAGCGTAGGGTCGCGCGTCGTCTCGACGTACTGTCCGATCACGCGGACGAGCATTCGCGAGTTGAAGACGTAGATCGCCTTGGCCCGGGCCACCAGGGCCGTGAACAGACGGCCCTTCCGGCCGTCCACGGTTTCGTCGATCCACTGCCGCTCGGCGACCAGGTCGAGACCCAGGTGATCCGTCGGCCGGATCACCGCCGTCGCATGCACGGTGCCGCCGGTGCCCACCCTCACGTTCGAGACGTCGGGCTGCTCTCCGTAATTGCCCCCGAGGGTCAGGCGCGGCACGAGACGAGACGGCGAGGCCGCGAGCGTCCAGACGAACCGATCGAATTCGAGATTCTGCCGGTCGATGCGAACGGCCTCGAAGTTGTAGTCCAGCTCCCCCCGCAGGCCCCACTGCGCCTGGAAGGACACGCCCGGAAAGTACCGGCGCGAGATCAGGTCGCCGGTGCGGTCGCCGACGTAATTGCCGCCCACGAGCGGCCTGAGGCGCGAGAAGAAGCCCGCGGGGAAGAACCGATACCCGATGTCGCCTTCTCCCTCGCGATACCCCGCCTGCGGCACGAATCCGTCGTCGGCGCGGAAGCCCGACGCGAAGTCGGTATACGTGAGGGTCCAGTCCCACCGGCGCGTGGTGTGCACCCACTGGGCGATCCCGCCGAACCCGGAGCTCCTCTGTCCGGTCCAGCCGGGGAAGAGGTCGGGGCGATCCGGGTTGCGCGAGACGCTGTAGAGATACTGCCCGTTGAAGACGTCGGCATCGTTGGGCCGCCACTGGAAATCACCGCCGACGACGTAGTTGTACCCGCCGCCCTCGATCGAGCGCGCGGTCCCGAGGAAGCCGGCGAACGAGCGGCCGAGGTCCTGACGCACGCGCGCGATGCCGACCACCGACTCGAAGTCCTGAGGCGCCGCGTCCGAGAAGACCGGGCCGGGGATGATGACGGTGCCGCCGCCGCGGTCATTCGCCACGAGCGCCGTGAAGTTCGTCCCCCCCGCCTTGCCGGTCACGCGTCCGCCCCAGAACGGCGACGTGATCGTGCGCGTGTAGACCGCCTGGATGGGCGTCTGCAGCAGGTCGACGTGCTCCAGGAAGAACGGGCGCTTCTCCGGGTAGAAGAGGGCGAAGCGCTGGTTGACGGCAATCTGAGCGGTGTCCGACTCGACCTGGGAGAAGTCCGGGTTGAGCGTCGCGTCCACGACCGTGTCCGGGTCCGGAAGCCACTTGGCGTCCACGCCGACTTTGCCCTTCGTCACGACGCCGTCGCCCGAGTAACCCGGCATTCCAGGGTAGGTCTTCGTACTCGTCCCCGCCGCGTACGGCGCCACGACGTAGTGCATCCCCTTCGGCAGCCCCGAGATTCCCTCCACCGTGGCCGACTGGCAGAGAAAGCAGCTCGCGCCGCGCGGGACCTTGACGCTGTAGAACTGGTAGCTGAACTCGCGCGGGTAGATCCGGTACAGGGCGAGCGCCCAGTCCTGCGGATCCTTCTCGGGGTAGCGGAGCGAGGAGAGCGGGATGGCGACCTCGACGGTCCAGGAGTCCGAGCCGATCCGGGCGGCCGACTGCCAGAAATAGTCCGGGCCGAAGTCTTCGTTGAAGGTCCCTTCGCTGAACACCGAGTCCGCCTGGATGCCCCGCGGGCCAATCCAGAAGTCGATCGCGGAGTGGTTCGTGTTCTCGACGTCCAGCAGGATCCCGACGTAGTCTTGGTCGTCGTTGATGCCGTCGCGGTCCACGAACGGCGCGCGGATCTTGCGGATGTCCGGGTCCTCGCACCAGAACGAGACGTAGAAGAAGCGGTCGTCGTAGCCGATGCGCGCCGTCGTGCGGACCGGCGGCGTTACGTTGTCGCCGGGGTTGATTTCGTAGGCGATCGGGACTTCCGTCGCCTCCTTCCAGCCCGCGTCCGAGAGGTCTCCGTCCACGGTGATCGGAGAGGTGATCCGCGCGAGCTTGAGCTTGGGCTTTATGGGCTCAAGCGTCTCTTCCGCCGCCAGGCCGGGCGCGCACAGCACGGCCAGGACGGTCAGAATGCGAAGCCTCATTGGGAAGAGAGTACGGGAGAGAAAGGGGAAGGTTGCTCTCGAGATCCTCCCGAGGGCCGGGATTCCGTGCCTGACCGCGAGTCAGGCATGTCGAGCCCAGGATGAACGCCGCGCTTCGCGCGACGTTGCCTACTGCCCTGGGCCTGCCTTTGGTGGTCGGCTGTCTCGCTTCGCTGTGGATGACGGAGAACTGGCTCGTATTTCCGTCATGCACTTACTTTCAATCCGCAGCGCGAGGAGTCTCCCGAAGGGAGGAGTCTCGCGCTGCGGGGAGCGGTAGCGAGCGAGGGATCAGGCGAGCGGTCGAGCGCGCACCCGCGCGAGCCGCTCGCCGGTGGCGAAGCCAGATCCCGAGCGAGCGGACGCGACGGTCTACCGGAAATCGTGGCTCGGCAGCTTCGCGAAGTCCGGGATCGTCCAGAAGCGCTCGGCGCGGACCGAGAGCGACCCGTCCTGCCGCTGAAGCTTGCCTTTGACGACCAGGGCGCCCGAGCCCACGACCACGGCGCGCTGCTCGCGGAAGAGGTCCGGGCGCACGATCGCCTGCAGCATTCCCGTCTCGTCCTCGAGGGTCAGGAAGACGAAGCCCTTCGCCGTGCCCGGCCGCTGCCGCACGATGACCGCACCGGCCGTCGTGACGCGGTCGCCGTCCTTGCGGCGCAAAAGCTCCCGGGCCGACAGCACGCCGCGCGACGCCAGGGGCTTCCTTAGGTGCGCGAGCATGTGCGGCCCCGTCGTGATCTCGGTCGAGGCGTAGTCCGCGCGCGTCTCCTCGATCGGCGACATCTCCGGCAGCGGCGACGGGCCGTCGGTCGGGACGTCCTCGAAGAGCGGCCCGGCCTCTCGCGACACCTTGGCCACCTGCCAGAGCGCGGCCCTCCGCGTTCTCCCGAAGGACGCCAGGGCCCCGGCGTGCGCCAGCAGCTCCAGCTCGCCCGGGCGCAGCCGGCACCGCCGCGCCAGGTCGTCGATCGAGAAGAAGGGCGCCGCCGCCTGCGCGTCCTCGATCGCTTCCCCCGCCTCCTGGCGCAGCCCCTTGACGAACCGAAGGCCCAGGCGCACCGCTCCCTCCTCCCACCGGCATTTCCAGCCCGAGCGGGCCGCGTCCACGGGGCGTACCTGCGTGCCGTGGTGCTGCGCGTCCTTCACCAGGGTGGCCGGGTGGTAGAAGCCCATCGGCCACGCGTTCAACAGCGCCGCCAGGAACGCCGCCGGATGGTGCGCCTTGAGAAACGCGCTCGCGTACGCGATCAACGCGAAGCTCGCGGCGTGCGACTCCGGGAAGCCGTAGAGCGCGAAGGACGTGATCGACTTGACGATCTGCTCCTGCGCCGCCGGAGCGATGCCGCGCTCGGCCATGCCTTTGCGCAGCCGCGCCTCGATCGCATCCATGCGTTCGACCGAGCGCTTGAAGCCCATCGCGCGCCGCAGCTCCTCGGCCTCGCCGCCCGTGAAGCCCGCCGCGACCATCGCCATGCGCAGGATCTGCTCCTGGAAGAGCGGAACGCCGAGCGTGCGCTTCAGGATCGGCTCGAGGCACGGGTGCGGGTACTCGACTTCCGCCCGCCCCTGCCGCCGCTCGAAGAAGGGCCGGACCATGCCGCCGACGATCGGCCCCGGCCGGATGATCGCGACCTGCACGACGATGTCGTAGAAGCACTTCGGGGCATTTCGCGGCAGCGAGGCCATCTGCGCGCGGCTCTCGACCTGGAAGAGCCCGACGGTGTCCGCCGCGTTCAGCATCCGGTAGACCGCCGGGTCGTCCTGGGGCAGGTGCGCGAGGTCCACCTCGATCTTCTCGTGCGTCGAGATCATCGGGAGCGCCTCTTCGATCGCGGCGAGCATCCCGAGGCCCAGCAGGTCCACTTTGACGATGCCGAGGTCCGCGCAGTCGTCCTTGTCCCACTGCACGACGACGCGCCCCGGCATGGACGCGGGCTCGAGTGGCACGACCTCGTCGAGCCGCCCCGCCGCCACCACGATCCCGCCCGAGTGCTGCCCGAGGTGGCGCGGCAGGTTCTGGATCTGGAGAAAGAGGCGCAGGAAATGCCGCGCGCGCCGCTCTTCGGGATCCAGCCCCGCGGCGCGGATCTCCCCTGCGAGCTCCTCGGGCGGATCGCGGATCTCGCCGAAGTTCCAGCCGCCGAGCTGCTTGGAAAGCGCATCCACCTGCTCGGGCGAGTAGCCCAGGGCCTTGGCGACCTCCCGCGCCGAGGAGCGGTCGCGGTACGTGATGACGTTGGCGGTCATGCCGGCGCCGTGCGGGCCGTACTTCTCGTAGACGTGCTGGATGACGCGCTCGCGCTGGTCCCCGGACGGCAGATCCAGGTCTATGTCCGGCCACTCGCCGCGCTCCTCGGAGAGGAAGCGCTCGAAGAGCAGCTCCATCTTTACCGGGTTCACCGCCGTGATCGACAGCGCGTAGCAGACGGCGCTGTTGGCCGCGGAGCCCCGGCCCTGCACCAGGATCCGGTTCTCGAGGCAGAAGCGCACGACGTCCCAGACGATCAGGAAGTAGCCGGCGAGATCGAGCTTCTCGATCATCGCGAGCTCCCTCTCGATCTGCGCCTGCGCTTTGGCCGTCAGGGGGCGGAATCGCGCGCGGGCTCCGTTCCAGGCCAGCGTGCGCAGGTACGAGGACGGCGTCTCGCCGGGAGGCAGCGGGTAGTCCGGGAACCGGTAACCCAGGTCCGCGAGCGTGAAGTCGAGCCGCTGCGGAAGCTCCGCCGCGGCGCCGAGCGCCTCGGGCAGGTCCGCGAAGAGTTCGGCCATCTCCGGGGCGCCCTTGAAGTGGCGCTCGCGCTGCGCGGCGAGCAGCCTGCCTGCGCGGTCGAGCGTCGTGTGGTTGCGGACGCACGTCATCACGTCGTGGAGCTCCTTGTCCTTCGCGCGCGCGTAGCGCACGCCGTTGGAGGCGAGCAGCGGCAGCCGCAGCCGCCGCGCCAGCTCCACGAGCGCCTGGTTGCGCCGCTCCTCCTCGCGCAGGCGATGCCGCTGAAGCTCGACGTGGACCCGGCCGGGAAAGATCGCCGCGAGCCGCTCGAGGAGCGTCCGCGCCGCGTCGGGTCCGCCCCGAGCGAGCGCATGGGCCACCGGCCCCTCCTCGCCGCCCGTCAGCACGTGCAGCCCCTTCGCGTGCGCGGCGACCTGATCCAGCGTCACGGACGTTTCGCCCTTCGCTTTTCCCAGCGCCCCCGCGGTGATCAAGCGGCAGAGGTTCCTGTAACCGGCGGGGCTCTCGACGAGAAGGGTGAGGCGGGGGGGGTCGCCGCCGTCATCCCGAGCGGCCTCTCTCTTGTCATCCCGAGCGCAGCGAGGCAGCCGACCACCGAAGGCAAGCCCACGACAGTAGGCAACGCCGAGCGAAGCTCGCGCGTTCATCCCTTTCGAGTCACGACGCGGCTTAGAAAGGGATCCCTCGTCGCTATCGCTCCTCGGGATGACAGGGCGCTGCGCGCCCAAAGTCACCTCCGCTCCCACCAGCGCCTTGACCCCCGCCGCCTTCGCGGCCTTGTAGAACCTCGGCGCGCCGTAGACGCCGTTGCGGTCCACGAGGGCGACGGCCGGGATCTCGCGCCGCGCCGCCTCTTCGACGAGGTCCTCCGGGAGAGAAGATCCGTCGAGAAAAGAGAACGCCGAAGCCGCTCGCATCTCCGCGTAGCGCGGCACCTTCGTCCGCGGCGCGAGGGATCCGAAGTCGCGCTGCCGCAGCTTCTCCTTGCGCGCGCCGGCGGCGACGATCAAGTTCAGCGGATCGCCGTGCCCTCCGCAGCTCGCGTTGCCCACGCCCAGGTTTCGCGAGGGAGGCAGCGCGGGAGGGTTGCCGGAGGGGCGCGTGCGCTTCTCGGACATGAGAAGGACTCTAGGCGTAAATAGAGCGCAAGTCTATTCTGGAAGAAAACCCTTTCGATCCAAGACCTTCCGCACGGTTATCCCGCGGGTTGAGCCCCTTCCCAGGCTACCGTCCGCCGCAGGCCCTCGGAGCGACCGACCGGCTCGTGAAACCCGAGCTCCTCCCGGATGCGCCGCGTGTCGGCCGCGAGGTCGTGCGCAAAGTCGTACGGCTCGGCAAGCCCCTCCGGCAGCTCGCGACTCGAAACCGCGCGCACCTCTCCCCTCCATCCCGCGGCCTCGCCGATCGCGCGCACCCACTCGGCTTCGGTCAGCGCGTCCTGCTCGCCGACGTTGTAGGTCCGGCCCGCTGCGCGAGCGTCGACGCACGCGACGGCGACCGCCTCGGCCACGTCCTCGACGTATCCGCGCGTCCAGCGCCAGGCGGCTTTCGCTCGATTCAGCAGGACCGTCCGCTGCGCCATGCGCTCCAGGTACGGCTGCAGGCGCCGCTGCCGGTCGCCGGGACCGTACACGAAGGGCAACCGGAGGATCGTCACCGGCAGCTCCGAGCGCCCGAGCACCGCCTTCTCCACGAGGATCTTGTCGTAGTCGTAAGCCATCTCTCCGGGGCGCGCCCGCGCGCGGTACGGATACCGGGAGGTTCGCAGCGGCGCCTCCTCCGCGAGACGCGCCGGTCCGGGTGCGCCGCTCTCGAGCCTCTGGAGACGCCCGTAAGCTGCATAGACGTCCTGGCTGCTCAGCACGACCGCGCGGCGCGCGACACCGTGAAACGTCCGCACCAGGCCCTCTGCCTCCGCCTCGGTGTACGCGATCGTGTCGAGGACGACGTCCGGCCCGAAACGCTGGAACGCTTCACGGAAGGACGGCAAGTCGCGCCGGTCCCCTCGAAACATTTCCGCCCCGCCGGAGGACTCGCCGCGATGGAACGCGGCGACTTCGTGGCCGCCCTCGAGAAGGCGCCGAACCACGGCCCCACCCACGAAGCCCGTCCCCCCGACGGCGAGGATGCGCAAGGTCCGAGTCAGACGCCGACGCGCTTGCTGCGCCTCTCCAGCAGCGCCACGTCGCGCCAGGCGCCGCGCAACTGCCCCAGCTTCTCGCGCACGCCGACGAGGCGGAAGCCGCACTGCCGGTGGATCGCGAGCGAGGCGGCATTCTCGGGGAAGACGCCGGCCTGGAGCGTCCACACACCGGCGTCCTCGGACGCCCGGATCAGACCTTCCAGCAGCGCCCGGCCCACGCCTCGTCCGCGCGCCGAGTCGCCCACGTAAACGCTGACCTCGGCGACTCCGCCGTATGCGCAGCGCTCCGAAACGCGGGACAGCGCCGCCCAGCCGAGCAGCCGCCGGCCCTCCCGGACGACGAGCCGGCAGTCGGTCCGGTGCGCGCGGTCCCAGAGATCCCAGGACGGCACCTCGGTCTCGAGCGTCGCGTTTCCGGTCGCGATCCCTTCGACGTAAATGCGCCGGACTTCGTCCCAGTCCGACGGCGCCATGCGCTCCAGGTCAATGGGCATCACAGCCTGCTAGACGTCGCTGTACTCCGGAACGTAGCCCGACATCAAGTCGTCCTTGGCCAGCATCGGATGGCCGGCGAACGTCGGCATATCGCCCGTCTTGACCCAGTGCCACGCGTGCAGAATCTCGGCGCTCGGGTAGTAGCGTGTCTCGGCCTGGATCAGGACGGTGCCGGCCAGGATTTCGGCCTTCAGGTCCTCCCACTTACCGGCGCCCACCACGGCGACGCGCTCGATGTGCTCGGCGAACTTGGAGAGGAACTTGATCTCCTCCCAGCGCGCCGCCCACTCGGCGCCCCGCATCGCGGAGAGGTCCGCGAGGATTCCGATCGCCCGCTTTCCGCGGTCCGAGATCGCCCGCTCGATCTGCGGCAGGAACGCGGTCACCTCGTCGGCCGTCACGCGGCCGGTGACCTTGAAGCCGAAGGCTTTGCCTCCGCTCTCCCGGAGTCTCTCGATCATGCGCCGGCGTCTCCTCTGCGGCGCACGATATCGCAGACGGTCACGGGGCCGCGCCGGCGAGATCGTCCTCCGGCCCTCAGGCCGCGCAGAGGCCCTCCGTCTTCCGGAACGCCTCCCGCTCGAACGCGTTGTCCCGGTATGCGGAGGCCCCGCGAAGGAGGGCCGCGGCGCTCGAGGCGAGGTAGAGCGCCGGAAAGAGGATCCCCCAGCGCTCGTACTGATGGACGTGGACGCGCTCGTGGGCGCGGCAGCGCGCGTGCTCGCCGGCGTCGGTCGCGAGCACCACGTGTCCCAGCGTGATCGCGCCGATCGGAAATCCCGGGAGCCCCCGGGAAAGCAGGCCGGCAAGCGCGCCGCCGCCGATCTCGAGCACTCCGTCGACCAGCCGTGCGG
>JBASRI010000108.1:0-1576 GCA_049273755.1 Thermoanaerobaculia bacterium | reverse complement strand
CGGCGTTCCCTACTGCCGGGGGTCTGCGTTACCGCCGCGCTCGCGCGGCATTCCCTACTGCTGAGGGTCTGTCTTCGGTGGTCGGGTCGGTGGTCGGGTCGCGCCGCGAACGTTCGCCACAGTGCCGTCATAGGTTGTGCGTCCGGGGACTTGTGCCCCCGCAAGTGCGCCTGCGAGCGGCCTCCTAGGCTCGCCGCCGCAAGGCCCGGAGCACCAGCACCGCTCCCGCCGCCACCAGCGCCCAGGGCCAGAGCTTCCACGCCGCGGCGTAGACGTTCTCGGGGACCCGGAGATTGCGCGCGAGCACGGTTGCCAGGGCGATCGCCACGAGGACGACGCCGGGCACGAGCGGCGCATGGCGCGCTTCCCCGCCGGCGGAGCGAAGGATCGCGGTCGCAAGCAGGAATCCGCCCCCGAGGCACAGAAGCAGCGTCGCCCAGCCGGGCATCCAGCGGTCGAAAGGATCCCGGAGCAGAAACCCCGCGCCCAGACCCAGGCACACGCACGCAGGCACGATCGGTCCACGGAAGTCCCCGAGCGCCGAGGCGGCGAAGAGCACCGTCCCGATCAAGAGGAGGATCGGCCCGGGGCCCTTGAGGTCGAACTGGCGAGAGAGCAGAAAGTAGATCCCGACCGCGGTCAGGGCGATGCCCAGGTTCAGGCCCCGCCGGTCGCGAGGGCTGCCATTCATCGCTTGCGCGCGAGCTCGGCGGCCCGAGCCCCCGGTCCGGCCGGCTTCTCCGCGTCCCAGCGATAGAACCCTTCGCCCGACTTGCGGCCCGTGCGCCCCTCGGCCACGAGCGTGCGCAGGATCTCGGGGGGCGTGAATCGCTCCGAGGGCAGCTCGGACGCGAGCGTCTCGGCGATCGCGAGGCGGACGTCGAGCCCGACGAGGTCGCTCGTCTTCAGCGGCCCCATCCTGTGCCCGTAGCCCAGCTCCAGGGCGCGGTCGATGTCCTCCGCGCCCGCGATCCCCTCCTCGAGCATGCGCATGGCCTCGAGGCCGAGCGCGACGCCCAGGCGCGAGGTCGCGAAGCCCGGCGAGTCGTAGACCCGGACCGCCTCCTTGCCCAGGGAACGCGCGAAATCGAGGGCCCGGGCCTCGGTCTCCGCCGAGGTCTCCTTGCCGCGGACGATCTCGACCAGCGGCATCGCGGCCACCGGGTTGAAGAAGTGGATCCCGATCACCCGGTCCCGCCGGCCGGTGGCGTGGGCGATCTTGGTGATCGAGAGCGACGACGTGTTGGAGGCGAGGACGGTGCGTGGAGGACAGAGGTCGTCGAGCTCGGAGAAGATCATCCGCTTCAAGTCGAGCGCCTCGGGCACCGCCTCGATGGCGATGTCCGCGTCCGCCGCGTCCTTGAGCCTCTCCGCGACCCTCAGCCGGCGCCGCGCCTGCTCGGCGGCGTCGGAGGAGAGCTTGCCCTTGTCGATGGCGCGCCCCCAGGAGGATTCCACGTGCCCGCGCACCGCGCGCTGCGCGTCGGGATCGGCGTCGAACACGGTCGTGTCGTAGCCGGCGAGCGCGCAGGCGCTCGCGATCCCGCGGCCCATGGTGCCCGCGCCGATGACGAGG
>JBASRI010000101.1:0-2537 GCA_049273755.1 Thermoanaerobaculia bacterium | reverse complement strand
ATAGCTACCGCGACGGTTCCACCACCACCGGTTGCGGCGCCGGAGGCACCTCCGGCTTGGGCTCTCCCGCCTGCCAGTCGATCGTGCCGCTGATCTCGACCCACTCGGCGCCGCCGCGCACCTTGTCGATCGTCATCGGCAGGTTCGCCGGCATCTGGAAGAGCTTCATGTCGCTGTAGGACTTCGTCAGGAACGGCGCCAGGAAGTTGATGACGAAGCCGACGACCCCCTTGCAGTGCGTCTCGATGCGGACGTCCTTCAGAGCGAACGAACGGTCCGCCTTCTCGACGACCAGGTTCGCCTTGCCGATCGGCGCGCAGAACTGGGAGAAGAGGGCCTTCATGCCCTTGCGCTTCTTCTCCGCGGTGACCTCGATCGAGAGGGTGAAGCAGGATTCGCCGCAGGGCCGGAACGTCTTGGGGACGATCGCGAAGTCGACGTGCTTGACCGCCAGGTCCTGTTGCCACTTTGCCGCGAGCGCCACGAGCGCCGCCGCCTCGATCGGAGCCCACGGCGCCTTGAAGACGTAAGCTCCGGTCACTTCTCCCTCCTCGCCGCCCGCGTCGGAGAGCGCGAGCGTCGTCGCGAAGGGGCCGTGGAAGTCGAGCATCAGCGTCTTCTCGGGGATCTCCTGGATGGGGTACTTCACGACGAAGGGATACTCGAGCTGGTAGTCGAAGGAGAGCTCGAGCGGCCCCGTCGCTCGCCCGTCGACGACTGTGAGGCCGGGAGTCTTCAGCCGGACGCCCGAGGCCGAGATCGTGGCGCCCTTCCGGGAGAGCTCGCCTGTCTTGCCCACGAGGTCGAGCTTCGCGACGCCCGAGAACTTGCCGGCCGCGGTGACTCTGACCTTCGACACGTCGAAGGTGGAGCCCTGGTCGATCTCGACGCCCATGCCGCCCGGCACGACGAACTTTCCCGAGGTCATCTCGAAGAAGAGTTCGTCGGCCGAGAAGGCCGAGGCCAGCTTGCCGTCTTCGCCGGTCGTCGCCTCGAAGGCCCCGCCCCGGAGCCGCCCCTTGGCGATCGCGCACTTGTTCTTCTCGAACTCCATCTCCCCGTTCTCGATCTCGCCGTCGATGTGGCCCGAAAGCTCGACGAAGTTCGGCGCCCCGTCCCGGCCGGGCCGGAAGACCCCCTTCTCGATCGTGAGCGTCATCGCCTCGCCGGCCGCCGGCTGCGACGCCGTGTGGAACGACACGAACGGCTCGAACGCCACCGCACGCCCCGCGAACGCCGTCATCTTCGCGTCTCGGATGCGGACCTCGTCGACCAGATCCATGAAGGAAGGGGTCGGCGTGGGCGGCGGGCCCGCCGGCGCGGGCGTCGCCTCGGGCGGTGGGCCGGGAGGCGCAGCGGCGGGCTTCTTGCCCCCGAGAATCTCCCCTTTGAGCACCGAGGGGATGTCGGTGCGGAACTCCATCTTGCGGACGGCCGAGCGAGCGATCCCGCCGAAGACCGCGACGATCGGCCTCCAGATGCCGAGGCCGTGAAATTTCAGGCCGATGAGCCCTTTGGGCGCCTCGAAGTCGAGCGACTCGATCGCGACCTTGGGGCGCAGGCCCTTTCCGCGCACGACGAGGTTCCCGCCGGCGACGAGGAAGCGCATCTTCGTGACGGCGCCGTCGACCGCGTCGGCCTCGATCGTGGTCTTCGGGGAGCCCTGCACCTCCAGCGTGTATTTGGGAATCGCGGGCACGCTTCCCTGCCGCAGATCCGCCTCGACGTTCAGGTGGCCGTCCTTGACGATTGCGCCGAGCCGGTCGAAAGGCGTCGCCGTTTCGGGCGGGGCCTGACCGAGGAGCGGCGCGGCTGCGAGTGAGACGACGAGGGCCAGAACTCCCCGGCGCATGCCCGGATTCTTACACCGACCAGGGCGGACGGGGAAGCACATCTATGATGAGCGTCCTCGAAGCGCCCAAACGTGAGCGATACCGTACGAGTCACCTTCATGACGGGCCCCGGGCGGCCGCTGGAGCTGCGGACGCTCCGCACGCCACGGCCTCGCGAGGGCGGAGCGGTGCTCGAGACCGTGGCCAGCGAGGTCTGCGGAACCGACGTGCACCTCCACCACGGACGCCTGTCCGGAGTGCCGTACCCGATCATCCCCGGGCACGTCAGCGTTGGCCGCGTGCTCGAGACCCGCGGCCCGTTGCGCGACGTCGAGGGCCGCGAGATCGCGGCGGGCGCCCTCGTCACGTTTTACGACGTCTATGGCGCGTGCGGCGCCTGCTGGCACTGCCTCGTGGCGCGCGCGGCGACGCGCTGCCCGCACCGACGCGTGTACGGCATCACCGCTCCCGCGAGCGAGGGCCTCCTGGGAGGCTGGGGAGAGCGCATCGAGATTCTGCCCGGCGTGCGTGTCGTCCCCCTGCCGGAGAATCTCTCCGCCGAAGATTTCCTGGGCGGCGGCTGCGGTCTGCCGACCGGTTTCCACGCCGTCGAGCGCGCGGGGGTTGCGATGGGAGACACCGTCGTCGTCCAGGGAAGCGGCCCGGTCGGATTGAACGCCGCCGTCTTCGCGCAGCTTTCCGGGG
>JBASRI010000098.1:0-2237 GCA_049273755.1 Thermoanaerobaculia bacterium | reverse complement strand
CGACCGGCTTTTTTCTCTACCGCCTCGAGCCGACCTACAGGATCGTCACCTTCCAGGTTCCCTCCGACGTCAGCCCGGCGCGCGTGACTCGATTGATCGAGCGTCTCGAGCGGCTGGTCGAGGACGTCAACCGCAGCGCGTCGCTCTGGGGCGCCTCGGACTGACCGTCACTCCGCGCTACGGCAGGGACCTGCGCCTTCGGCGCACCGGCCTGTGACTCGCCCAAAGGGGCTCGACCGCGTGCGTGGTCCCTGCCCCCGCGCTGCGCTCCCGCGGCGCGGGCCTGCACGTCGCTTCCGCTTACTCGGGACCTGCGCCTTCGGCGCACCGGTGCTCGGCTCGCCCAAAGGGGCTCGACCGAGCACTTGGTCCCTCGCGCGCTCTCGCTCCCGCGGCGCGCGCCTCCTCCCCTTCCATGAGAAGGCCCAACCTTGTCAAGCCGGCCGGCGGGTGCCGGCCAACAACCAAAGGCTCATGGCGATCGCGACTGGACGTATGGGATGGGTTGGAACCGGAGGCTCGATGGCTCCGAAGAGAGAGTCGGCTCGCCACGCTTCCATTCGCACTCGAGTGAACCTGCTTTTGTGAGGCTCGGTGCATGCTGGTGTCCGTCCAGCCCTGGCGCTGCCATCTCTGGGTCGGTCTCGTTGTCCCCGCGACTGGTCGGCCGCGGGCGGACCTTTGGAGGAGGCGCAGTCGCCTGGACTGGGCGATGGACTCGGATCATCTTCGGATCACTGTTGCTCACGGCTCGGATCGTTTTTTTCTTTCGATGCGGTGCTCCTGCGATCGTGGAAACGGTTTAGGCGACTTTTCCGCCACGGTTGGCTTTCTGCGTTTGGTAGAGGGGCTCGTAGACTTCGCAGGATCGCCAGAGGTGATGAAGAAGCACGGCCAGCTTACGTGCGACTGCGACGATGGCTCTCTTCTTAGCGTTCTTGCCACCGCGGGAGGCGATCTTGGCGCCGAAGCGACGCAAGTTCGAGTCCGATCCAAAGGGGCCCAGGATGTAGTGAGCGGCGTTGACCAGCAATCGCCTCACACTTGAGTCCCCATGCTTGGTAATACGCCTTTGGGGATCCGAGTCCCCCGATTGCTTGCGCCCCGGGACCAACCCGAGGAAGGCTCCGACCGTGCGACTCTTTGGGAATCGCTGAGGAGCTTCCAGGGTCAGAACAAATGCCAGCGATGTGATCGGCCCAACTCCCGGCACCTGGCGAAGAAGCTTCGTCTCTGGGTAGCTCTCTTGGGCCAGCCGCTCAATCTGTCGATCCAGAGTCTTGATCCGATCATTCAGAGAGGCGATCTCTTCTAAGACCGGCACGAGCCCGAGCCGCAGAGACTCCGGCGCTTTCTCGGAGGCTCTCTGCGGGAAGGCGCGGCTGGAGCAGCCCGGCAGTCGGCTTCCGAGAGACTTCACCAGACCTCGGACATGGTTGATCAGTTGCGTCCGAGCGCAGACCAGAGCATCACGTGAACGCAGCAGAGCCAGGTCCTTCTGCGCGGTCGCCCCCCGGTGTTGCACCGGCGATAACAACGCCGGATCCACTCGGCCCAGCCGGGCCAGGTACAACGCATCCACCCGGTCGTCCTTGCTCGGGTTCTCGTAGATCAACCGAAGCTTGCGGGAGTTGGCCACCACGACCTCGTGACCACATTCCTCCAGTACCCGCGACACCCACGGCGAGTGTGTTCCGGTCTCTAGCGCGATACGCATCGGCGGACACCCCGAGAACCGCTGCCTTAGCGCCACTTCGCTCGTCGCTATCCGCCCCTCCTCCACGACCTGACCCTGCTCGTCAATGACCACCAGATGGCTAAATCGGTCCCCTAAATCCAACCCCACCGTCATCCCCTGACCTTTGCTAGGCTCCTTCATGGCCGATCTCCTCTCTGGGCCTCGAGCCCGTCTTGAATTTGCAGCCTCATCGTAGGACTGCGCGGGGAGGTCGGCCTTCTCATCCCATCTCTGGGAGACTACGCGCTCCGCGACCCGGACTGTCTCCGGGTCGGCGAACCAGGAAGCGCTTGGCTTGAAGTCTCTCAGTCAGCGTCGCGCGGCGACCCCCGCATCCTGAAAGTCTCGACCCCGCGCCTCGGCCCTCCCGCCTCACCGGATTTCCGCTACGATTAGCCTCACTCCGACAATGGAAAAGCGTTTCGAGTACCGCGGCGACCTGGCGGCGACGCCGCTCGCCGAGATCCTGGCGACGATTGATCGTTACCGGGTTCCGGGA